>NZ_JNAA01000031.1:0-30853 GCF_000696055.1 Exiguobacterium sp. AB2 | reverse complement strand
AGCCGTGGGAGTGTCAAAAGCTGTCGACTTGGGCGAACGGATGCTCGACAAGCCCGTCAAGACGCTGTCGGGCGGGGAACGGAGCCGCGTCGCCATCGCTCGGACGCTCGTCAACAAACCGGACGTGCTCCTGTTAGATGAGATCACGGCGAGCCTCGACTATCGGACGGTGAAAGAGATTGAACGGCTCATCGTCCGCCTGCAGCGCGAATATGGGGTCACCGTCATCTGGATCACCCATGACTTGGATCAAGCGCGGCGCGTCAGTGACGACATGTGGTTTTTACGGAACGGCGAGTTGATCGAGTTCGGGGACGCCTCGTTCATCGACGAGTCGGACAATCCGATGATCGGGCGGTTCGTGAGGGGGGAAGAGCTATGACGTTCGTCGAACTGTTGACGTCGCTCATCTTTGTCGCCATCCCGCTCGGACTGGCGCTCTATCTCAAGCTCGGGCTCGAACGTGACATCGTCATCGCGACGGTGCGTTCCATCATCCAACTGTTGGTGATTGGCTACATCTTGACGTTCGTCTTCGAGAGCGACAACCCGATGTTCATGCTCTTCATGATCCTTCTCATGATCGGAGCGGCGACACAGAACATCATCAAAAAAGGGGACGGCATCCCAGGCATCACGTGGATGATCGTCCTCACGCTCGTCACGGTCGAGGCGCTGACGATGGGGCTTATGCTCGGGCTCGGCATCATCCCGTTCGAGCCGGACAAGGTCATCCCGATTAGCGGCATGGTCATCGGCAACTGTATGGTGTTGTCGCTCCTGTTCTTGAACAAGTTCAAAGACGAGGTCGAGCGGAGTGACGAGGTGATTGAACTCATTTTGTCGATGGGCGGGGCGCCGAAGACGGCGATTGACCGGAGCTTGAAGAACGCCATCCACACGAGCATGATTCCGACGGTCGAGGCGCAAAAGACGATGGGGCTCGTCCAACTGCCGGGCATGATGAGCGGGCTCATCATCGGCGGAGCCGACCCGATGGAGGCGGTATTGTATCAACTCCTCATCTTGTTCCTCATCTTGACGACGGCGACGATCTCGGCCGTCATGGTCGGCTATCTCGCGTATCCGCGCCTGTTCAATCAGAAGCTGCAGTTCGTCGGCTTGACGTATCGAAAGGGGAAAGCAACATGATTCTAGGTATCCATCACGTACAAATCACAATCCCGACTGGAGAAGAAGCGCGGGCCCGGGCCTTCTATTGCGATTTGCTAAGGTTAGAAGAGATGGAAAAGCCCGCGTCGCTACGAGGACGCGGCGGATTTTGGCTCAAACTCGGTGACCAGAGCGTCCACGTCGGCGCAGAGGACAGCGTCGACCGCTCCCGAACGAAAGCCCACGTCGCCTATGCCGTTACGGATTTGGAGGCATGGGGACGACGGTTGGAAGCGGAAGGGATTGACCGAATCGAAGGCATCCCGATTCCGGGTTTTGACCGGTTCGAGTTCCGTGACCCGTTCGGCAATCGTGTCGAGATGATTCAAGCGATATGACAAAGGAGCACCCATCGCGGGTGCTCCTTTGTTTTATGGAATGGGTGTTCCTTGATGAAACTTCATTTTCCACGTTCCGTCAATCCGTACCCAAATCGAGCTGCGAAGCGCAACGTTTCCGGTCGCACGGTTCTCGGTCCGATACGTGGCGAGGACAACGTCGTCGCGGATGACTTCGAGGTTGAAGTCGGTGAGCGAGACGTCGATGTCGCCGAGGTCCATCGTGTTCGTGTCCTCTTCTTTGTAGAGGAGGCGTCCGGAGCTGCCGATCTCAAAGAAATCTTCGGTCAACAGCTCTCGTAACCGCTCCGGCGACGTCCGCACTTCCTTCGTCAACAACAGTCGTTCTTTCTCTTCAATCAATGGGGCAAGCATCGCGTCACTCCTTCCGAAAAAACGTCAACCGTGTACCGTATTCGTTTTCCCGAAATTCATGACGATGACACCGAGCACGATGACAATGAGTCCGATACTGTTCAACGTCGACAACACCTCGCCGTAGACGAACACGCCAATCAGCCCCGTCGCGACCGTGCCGAGGCCGGCCCAGACGCTGTAGGCGATGCTGAGCGGAATCGTCTTCAAGACGATGCCCATGAGCGTGAACGAGACGGCGAAACTTGCGAGCAGAATCATGCTCGGAACGAGTTGTGTGAACCCGTCCGACAGCTTCAGCATCGAGGTCCCGAGCACCTCGAACGCAATCGAGAACAGTAAGAATACATATCCTTTCATCCGTGTCCCTCCTATACTTTCATCAACACGAGCCCGACGATGACGAGTCCGATGCCGGCGACGGTCTGTTTGCGGACTTGCTCGTTGAAGACGAGGAAGCCGATGAGCGCCGTCGCGGCCGTGCCGACCCCGCTCCAAAACGCATAGGCGAAGCTGAGCGGGATCGACAGGAGGGCGAGCGACAGCAAATAAAACGCCGTCACATAGCCGAGCGCGACCCCGATGATCGGGAGACGGGTCGACGACGTCGCGTTGAGCTTGAGCATGCTCGAGCCGAACACTTCAGAGATGATCGCTCCGGCGAGATAGAGGAAGCCCATCTTAGCCACCTGCCTGTTCGAGCGCGTCACACTTTTGGAGGATGAGCCGGGCGGCCTCGTCCTTGAAGGCGTCGCTATAGCCGTACGTCAACGCGAACCAGAACCCGTCACATAACAGCCGAAGTTCGAGTACGCGCGGGTCGGTCCCGTCGGCAAGAAAGCGTTCATCCCATCGGCGTGCCGCCTCGTTCCAGATAACACCGCTGGCATCTTCTTGCGACGAGATGAAGACGGCGCTCAGGCCGATTCGTGCCGCGTCCAGATAGTCGAGTGTCGCCTGGGCGTAAGCTCGTGTGAACGGGTACGGTCCGTCCGTCATATGATGATGGATCCGTGTCTCGAACTCGGTGATGGCGAGCTCGTTCATTTGGCGGAGCAAATTGTCTTTCGTCTCGAAGTGGTAGAGTACACCGGCTTTTGTGATGCCGACACGCGCGGCGAGCCGCTCGAGCGATAGCTGTTGAATGCCGTCCTCCCGAATCATCTGGGCGGCCGTCTCGAGCAGTAATTGTTTTTTGTTCATCATGTTCACCTCATTAACTTTACTGAACGGTCAGTAAAGTTAATATATCAAGTTTGAATTGTCTTGTCGAACCGATTACTCATACATGAATGATTTTTTTGCGTATAAGGAAAGAAAAATATTCCCAGTCCCTTTTTGACAATTTAGCATTGCACATCCTTTTTTTGTTTGTTATGCTTCTCAATGAAAACGACAATGATAAACATTATCAATGAGAATGAGTCCGTAGAAGCGTCCATACATAGAACAGAAGACGTAGACACGTTCGAGTTGAGACGATTGTCATTCAAACTAAATACATAAGGAGATGGACGGAATGGGGAAATTGAAAGTGTCACTCATGTTGACAGTACTCATCTTCGTACTTGCCGCATGCGGTAGCACGGATGAGACGAAAGACGCAGGAAGCGCGGAAGCGGAGACGGCACCGAAGACAGTTGAAATCACGGACGCACATGGAACAATCGATGTGCCTGTCAACCCGGAGAAGGTCGTCGCGCTCGACAACCGAACGTTCGAGACGCTCTCAGATTGGGGCATCGACTTAGTCGCGGCACCAATCGGATTGATTCCAGCGGACTTGCCTTATAAAAACGATAAAGACATCGTAGACGTTGGGATGCACAATGAGCCGAACTTAGAAGCGATTGCTGGCGTGGATCCGGATGTCGTCATCGTCGGACAACGATTCGCTGACTACTACGAAGACATTAAAAAATTGGTCCCGGAAGCGGCCGTCATCAACTTGGACATCGAGCTCCCCGAAGATGCGGGTACGCCAGGAGAAATCTTGGTGGAAGGTTTTGAGACGACGACGCGTTCACTCGGTCAAATCTTTGAAAAAGAAACGGAAGCAGATGAGCTCATCGCGAGCTTCGAAGCATCGATCGACAGTGTGAAAGAAGCATACGATAGTGAAGACAAGGTGATGTCAGTCATCGTTTCAGGCGGCGATATCGGATTCTCGGCGCCGAACACAGGTCGTGTCTTCGGACCGATGTATGACATCTTTGACTGGACACCTGCCCTCGAAGTAGCGAAAACGACAGGTGACCACCAAGGGGATGAGGTATCGGTTGAAGCGATTGCTGAGAGTGACCCGGATTGGTTGCTCGTCCTCGACCGTGATGCGGCGATTACAAGTATAGAAGACGCTGTACCTGCAGCGGACGTGATTGATAACGCACCGGCACTCCAAAAAACGAAAGCCGTGACAGACGAAAAAATCGTGTATGCGCCAAACGATACGTACATCAACGAGTCGATTCAAACTTATTCTGAACTATTTAACGACATCGCAGCCGCGCTTTCGAAGTAAGGGAGTCACGTTGTGCAAAAACCAATGACAGCAAGGGTTGAGACATTGTCTCAGCCCTCCTTTTCTAACATATGGACGAAGTCCTTTATCGTAGCAATGCTTGTAGTGTTCATATTGGCGGGCCTTTCGCTCGTGACCGGCGTCTATGACATTCGTCAAGAAGGTGGGTCGGACATGTTTTGGATCACCCGCGTCCCGCGTACGATTGCAATCATGTTGACCGGTGCCGCCATGGCGATGTCGGGACTGGTCATGCAACTGATCACGCAAAACCGTCTCGTCGAAGCGACGACGACCGGGACACTCGAATGGGCGGGACTCGGCCTGCTCGCTGTGTATCTGCTCGTCCCGGCTCCGACGCTCATGATGCGGATGACGGGGGCAATCGTCTTTTCGTTCATCGGAACGATGGTCTTCTTCTGGTTTCTGCGCTCGGTCAAACTTCGATCGTCGTTGATTGTCCCGATTATCGGACTCATGCTCGGGGCGGTCGTCTCGGCCGTGTCGACGTTTCTCGGTCTATTCTTTCAAGCGAGCCAGACGATCGAAGGTTGGTTCGTCGGGTCGTTCGCATCGGTGCAGGTCGGACGTTATGAATACTTGTGGCTTATCATCCTCGTCACGTTCTTCATCTTCATCCTCGCGAATCGCTTGACGCTCGCTGGACTCGGAGAAGACATCGCGACGAGCCTCGGCGTCAACTACAACCGCCTCATCTTGATTGCGACGGGACTGATTGCACTCACGGTCGGGGTCGTGGCGACGGTCATCGGCAATCTGCCGTTTCTCGGACTGATCGTTCCAAACATCGTCTCGATGTTTCGCGGGGATGACCTGCGCAGCAACTTGCCGTGGGTGTGCGTCATCGGGATGGGAACGGTCCTCGTCAGCGATTTGATTTCGCGGACGATCATCATGCCGTTCGAATTGCCGGTATCACTCATTCTCGGGACGGTCGGATCAATTGTGTTCATCGCGATTCTCATGAGACAACGGAAGACGGGAGGGGTACGATGAGCACACTGATTGAAGAGAAGACAAAACAACGGGAAGCGTATGATGTCGATGGTCGATCCGTGCATACGGAAGAACGGTGTGCGACGGCGTTCCGTTCGAAACGAGAACAGCGCCGTTATTGGCTGTTCTTGACGTTCTTTGTCGTCGGGGGATTGCTCTGTGCGTTCGGGTTGCTCGTCTACAACAATCCGGTCCCGTTCGACTCACCGTCGTTCATCCCGGTCGTCGAGCGTCGGGTCGTCGCCGTCATCACGATGGCGATCGCCGCGCTCTGTCAAAGCATGGCGACGGTCGCGTTCCATTCGGTGACGAACAACCGGATCATCACGCCATCGTTGCTCGGGTTCGACGCGCTCTACTCGACGATTCAGACGAGCATGATCTTCTTCTTCGGTGCAGGGGCGTTAATCGGTTTTTCGGGAACCGGTGCCTTTTTGACCCAAGTGGGCCTCATGGTGCTCATGAGTCTGCTCTTGTATGGCTGGCTCTTGTCAGGGAAATATGGCAATCTGCAACTCATGCTTCTCATCGGCATTATCATCGGGACCGGCTTGAACTCGGTGTCCTCGTTCATGCGCCGCATGCTCGCGCCGTCCGAGTTCGACGTCCTGCAGGCCCGTCTGTTCGGGTCGGTGATGCATGCCGATGCCGCCTACTTCCCGATTGTCATCCCAATCGTGATTGTCGTCGGGACGTTGTTGTATAGCTTCTCCAATCGCTTGAACGTCGTCGCACTTGGAAAAGACGTGGCGACATCATTCGGGGTGAACCATCGCCGGAGCGTCATCTTTACGCTCGTCTTAATCTCGCTCCTCATGTCGGTATCGACGGCGCTGATTGGACCGTTGACGTTCTTCGGATTCTTGGTGGCGACGCTCAGTTATCAAGTGGCAGCGACGTACGATCATAAGTACGTGTTTCCGCTGGCGTTCGCGCTTGGCTTCTTCGTTCTGACGAGCGCGTATTTCTTTATGTATCACATTCTCAATACACCGAGTGTCGTGTCCGTCATCATCGAACTGTTCGGCGGCGTGATTTTCTTAGCGGTGATTTTAAGGAAGAGGTCGCTATGATTCAACTTGAACAAGTACAAAAATCGTATTCGGATGACGTCCAAATCGGACCGATCAATCTCGACATTCCGAAAGCTGGATTCACGTCGTTGATTGGACCGAACGGGGCTGGGAAATCGACGACGCTCATGATGATCGGCCGGTTGCTCGACTTGGATGAAGGTCAAATCCAAGTCGCAGGGATGGACGTGTCGAGCGCGAAATCGAAAGATTTGGCGAAAATCATTACGATCCTCCGGCAAGAGAATCATTTCGTGACGCGCCTGACCGTGCGCCAACTCGCCGGGTTCGGTCGTTTCCCGTACTCGAAGGGGCGGTTGACGAAAGAAGATGAGGCGATCATCTCGAAATATATCGACTTTCTTGATTTGACGCATCTCGAGCACCGCTACCTCGACGAACTGTCAGGCGGCCAGCGCCAACGGGCGTACGTCGCGATGGTGCTCTGTCAGGAGACGGAATATGTCCTCCTCGACGAGCCGCTCAACAATTTGGACATCGCCCGCTCGGTACAGATGATGGGATACTTACGTCACGTCGCCGACGAGTTCGGTCGGACGATTGTCACCGTGCTCCATGATATCAACTTCGCGGCCAAATATTCGGACCGCATCTGTGCGATGAAAGACGGACAGATCGCCGCCTTCGGGACGGTCGACGAGATTATGAACGGGGACATCCTGTCCGACATCTTTGAGACGAAGCTCGAGGTCATCCAAGGCCCGTACGGACCGATCGCGGTCTACTAATATAGAAGGAAGTGACGACGATGCAGATTTACTGGACACCGATTTTAGAGGTCATCGAAGAAGCGGCTGGTACATACACGTTCCGACTCGAACGGCCGGACGGCTTCACGTGGGAGGAAGGGGCGCACACGCATTTCGCGCTCGAAGGGTTCAACAAAGAAGAGCGACCGAACCGGAGTCTGATTCGCCACATGTCCATCTCGACGTTGCCGCGAGAAGGCGTGATTGGCATCACGACGCGTATCAAAAAAGAATGTTCCGAGTTCAAATCGATTCTCCGGGAAATGGCGCTCGGTGAGAACGTCGCCATCTTCAAGACGTATTCGAATGTGCCGTTAAAGCGTGTTGGGAAGAACGTCTATTTGTTGTCGGCCGGTGTCGGGCTCGCGACGTTCCGTCCGCTCGTCCTCGACTATTTGACGGACGGGGAAGGGGTCCCGCACCTCCATTCGTTGAACGTCGACTCGTCGGCGAACTATCTATTTCAAGATATCTTCACATCGACCGATACGTTCACGGCTGATTTCGTCGACAGTCGCGTTCGTTATCACGAGGCGGTCAAGACGCTCGCGCAGGATTTAGACGGACTATATTACGTCGTCGGAAGCGATGACTTTTTGCGTGAGACGATTGCGACGCTATGTGAGCGGGGCATTGCGCGCGAACAGATCGTGCTCGATAAGCATGACTTTCAAATGGATGATTTTTTAGCGTGATTCGGTAACAAAATTCCTACTTCTGAAGTAGGTAGAATTCTATTACGATTCAGATAAACATAGTCATTTTATCGTTGTTTGACTATGTTTAACCAACCTCTAACTAGTTTATATCTAAGTTTTGAGCGCTAAACATATTCATTTACATGTTAGATGACTATGTTTAGCCATTTATGACTTACATTTAAATGTGGTCTACGTAATGCACAATCAGAGAGGCTCTAAACTCAGACCGGGGACACGTGCCCCGGTCTTTTCACGCATTCTTTAACAAACCGCTCGAACAAGTCCCGTCCCTCGGGTGTCCCGATTGACTCAGGGTGGAACTGGACGCCGTACGTCGGATGCTCGGGATGCTCGAGTGCCATGATGACACCGTCTTCCGTACGAGCGGTCACGATGAGATCCGTCGCTTGGACGACGAGTGAGTGATAGCGCATGACATCGAGCGGATCGCCATCGAATAAGACGGACGGGATCGTCAAAATGCGTGACGTTTTCCCATGCATGACTTGATTTGCTCGGCCGACCGTCCCACCGAACGCCTCGGCGATGACTTGATGGCCGAGACAGACACCGAGTATCGGAATCACCCCGGACAGCTCCCTTACGACGTCGAGCGAGACACCGGCGTCCTGCGGGCCGCCGGGGCCAGGGGAGATGATGATGCCGGATGGATTGAGGTCACGAATCGCCTCGACCGAGAGTTCGTCGTTTCGGACGACGATGACGTCACTGAACCGGGCGACGTCCTGATAGACGTTATACGTGAACGAGTCGTAGTTGTCGATGAGTAAAATCATGCGAACACCTCCAACAGGGATTTGGCCTTATGCAGCGTCTCTTCATATTCCGACACCGGGTCTGAGTCATAGACGATTCCGGCACCGGCTTGGACATGGGCCGTGTCGCCTTGCACGACCATCGTCCGGATGGCGAGGGCGAAGTCGAACCCGCCGCGGACATCGAGATACCCAATCGCCCCGGCGTACACTTCGCGTTTCACCGTCTCGAGCTCGTCGATGAGCTGCATCGCCCGAATCTTCGGCGCCCCGGACACGGTGCCGGCCGGAAGACAGGCGCGCAGGGCGTCAATCGGATTCAAGTCGTCCCGCAGCTCGCCTTCGACCTCGGAGACGAGGTGCATGACGTTTTTGAACCGTTCGAGCTCGACCTGTTTCGGGATCGTGACCGTGCCGACCTTGGCGACGCGGCCGATATCGTTTCGCCCGAGGTCAAGGAGCATCCGGTGCTCGGCGAGTTCTTTTTCGTCGGCGAGGAGCGACTCGCCGTGACGGACGTCTTCCTCGACCGTCTTGCCGCGCGGGCGTGTGCCGGCGATCGGGTTCGTCGTCACCCGGCTCCCGCTCACTTGGACGAGGCTCTCCGGGGAGGCGCCGAGGACGATCGCTTCCCCGAGGTCGATATAGAACAAATACGGGCTCGGGTTCTGCTTCCGGAGCGTCCGGTAAAAGTGGAACGGGTCGCCGGTGAACGTCGCGTCGATTCGTTGCGATAAGACGAGTTGGAACACCTCGCCGGCGAGAATCGCCTCTTTCGCCTTCAAGACGCGTTCGATGAACTCATCCTTCTCGGTCAAGATGCGCTCGCTCGTCCGGACGACCGGTTCGAGCGTGTGCGTCTGCGCCGTCTCGAGTTGACGCTGAATCTCGTCGAGCCGTTCCGTCGCGTCCGTGTCGCCGGTGTCGATCAAGATGACCTGTTCCTCGAGGTGGTCATACAAGACGACCGTCTCGTAACGCTGGAACAACGCGTCCGGCAAGCCGCGCGTCTCGCTCGGCGTGTTCGGGATCGGTTCATAGACACGTTGCATGTCATAACCGATATAGCCGATGGCGCCGCCGATGAACGGGTACGGGGCGTCCGGGACGTCACGGGTGATGAGCGTGGACAAGTGGGCGAGCGGATTGTTCGTCTCAATCGTTCCGTTCGCGTCCGAAATGCTCGTCCCGTCGACACGAATCGTCTCGACCGGATTCGCTGCGACAATCGAGTAGCGGCCGTGCTTGCCTTCGGCGCGGCTTTCGAGCAATACTTTCCGTTCACCTGCTAGACGGTGGAAGATGGCCACCGGTGTCAGTTCGTCGCCATTGATGATTCGTTGTTCCATAAGATTGACCTCCTTAAGATAAAAAATCTCCTCGCCCGACATGCCCAAACGGACATGAAGGACGAGGAGATTCCCCGTGTTGCCACCTTCGTTGAGAGACGACGTGTCTCTCCACTCATCGCGAACGATCATTCGCTGTCCTCGGTAACGGGAGGACCCGTCAGAGCCTACATATCGGTCTGAACGCTCAAAAGCCCATTCACGCAAGACACGTCACCGGTTCGCATCGACCACCGGCTTTCTGGAGACGTCCCTTCGCGCTACTCTTCTTTCTCATCGCGAGTTCGTATGATGTTATCGTCACTTTACCGGGCGCGGGACGACTTGTCAATACGCTGGTGTTCAAAATTCCGAAATCAAGATGAAATCTTTTCGTAACACAATTGAAACATTTTCTGTCATATCCCGTATACTATATCCAAGGTGATTCACCTAATACTTGGAAAAGAGGGAAACAAGATGAAACGAATGGTGCAACGGACCGTTGCGACATTGCTCGCGGTCCTACTCGTCGTCTCGCTCGTCCCGCCACGCATCCACGCCGATGCCGGGGCCGGCATGAAGCAGGCGACACGGCTCGAGGCCGGGAAGGCCGTCACGTTCACGACGGGCGTCGAACCGGTCAATACATACTGGTTCAAGCTAGAACGGAACGGACCGAGTGACATGACGCATATGCAAATCGTCATGGAAGCGACGAAGCTCGCTCATATCTCGGTCTATCCGAGTGCGGACATGGGCGCGAAGGACGAGACGTTCTACCCGTATCGGGCGAGCGCCTCGAAAGAGGACGGGAAAGCGACAATCAACCTTCCGTACGCTTGGGAAGGACCGTACTATGTGAAAGTCGAGTATATGCCGATGGAGATGCCGGACATGTACCCGCCGGAAGAGAGCTTCTCGCTTGAAGAAGGGGAAGAATCAGAAGAACCGCCGGGCGAGCCGGACTTGTCCGAGTTCGCCTCGGAGATCGAGCTCGTCTACAACCCGGTCAAACTGCCGGTGAAGTATGAGCAACAAGGCGGCGACATGTGCGCCGTCGAAACGATCTTCATGTCAGCGAACGATAAAAAGACGATGCTCGAGTTGATTCGCCACGTCCAGACCGGTGTCCTCAACCAGTCGGAACAAGGGCGTGAACTCGCGGCACTTTACTACCGCGCCTCGCCGTATATCGTCAAGGCGGTCACGTTCGACAAGGCGAAACGTCAAGCGGCCTATCAAGACCTCATGACGTTGAAACCGCTCTTGACGGCGCTCGTCGACCGGAAACAGCATACGGTCTCATCAAAAGAAGCGACGGCGATCAACCGGATGCACGCCCTCGTCAACCAGAGCGTGCCGGAAGGCTTGAAGGCGGACATCGCCTCGGTCGCAGGCAGCGTCGGAATGGACGAACTCGCCGGGACACCGATCACGGACGTGTTCGACCGCATCGGCATCACGGTGAACGTCTCGGACGCGCCGCGCTATATCGTCAAATATAAGGCGTCACCGAGCCAATCGATCGGCAAGATGAACGCGTTGCGTGACGTCTCGGCCGAGCGTCTGTCAATCGGGGCATCGGGCGACCACTTCGCCCTCGTCGACGTCGAGGCGGCGTCAGCGAAGACGCAAGCGTCCGCCCAGACGATGCTCGAGAGCGACCCGAACGTCGAGTATATCGAGCCAATCGAGAAATACTCCGCGTTCATGGCCGACCCGACGTACAGCTATCAATGGTCGGTCAACAGCCGTTCCATTTTGAAGCCGTTCGCGGATGCGGGCATCGGGCTCGACAAGTATGAGGCACTTAAACTGAAAGCCCGTACTGTCAAAGTCGCCGTACTCGATACCGGGGTCGACCACCGACTCCTCGACTTGAAAGGAAAAGTCGATGTCGCGAACGGCAAAAACTTCGTCGACCCGAACGGGGAAGGCGATGCGATCGATGATCACGGTCACGGTACACACGTCGCCGGCGTCATTGCAGCTACGCAAAACAACGGCACATCGATGCGCGGCATAATGCCGAACGTCTCAATCTTGCCGGTCAAAGTACTCGATTCATGGGGTTCTGGGGAAACGGACCAAATCGCACTCGGTATCAAGTACGCTGTTGATGCAGGGGCGAAAGTCATCAACATGAGCCTCGGTGGTTCAGAGAGCCGGACGATCGGTTACATGCTGAAGTATGCCCATGACCGCGGCGTCATCATCGTCGCCGCGACAGGGAACGACGGGCAGTCACTCGTCTCGTATCCGGCCTCATCGAAGTATACGATCTCGGTCGGCGCGACGAACACGTTCGGTCTCGTCAGCGACTATTCAAACTTCGGCATTAACGTCGACGTCGTAGCACCGGGATCGAAAGTCGCGAGTCTCGTACCGGATGGTAACGTCGTCTATATGGACGGGACGAGCATGGCGACACCACACGTCGCCGCGACAGTTGCACTTCTCGTATCACAGCACCCACGGATGACGGTCGAAGGTGCTCGCTCAATCCTTCGCCGTTCGGCTGAACCACTCGCCTTCACAGGTGGCGACGCGCCGAGAGACCCGCGCATGTATGACGGGATGCAGCAAGTGCTCGACGAATTGAAGGTGCCGCTCCTCCCGTACTATGACGTCGTCAGCGGATATGGGAAAGTGAACGTCTATCGCGCTGAGTCGATGCTTCAAATCGCGCCGAAGCCAGGTCGCGTGTTCGACAACGCGCCAGTGTTCACGGTCGCCGCGAAACCAGGAACGGTCGTCAACGTCTATAACGGAACAAAACGTATCGGTTGGGGAACGGCTCGAAACGGAAACGTGACGATGTCGCTCTCGCCACAAAAACCGGGCACCGTGCTCCGTGTGACGTATACGAACGGTTCGCTCTTCACAGGCGAGCGCATCACGGTCGCGAAAGGGCTCCGTCCGAACGCACCAAGTGTCACGGCACCGCGTGCGAACGCGAAACACGTGACAGGGAAAGCCCAAGCCGGCATGACGGTCGTCGTCCGTGACGCACAGAAACGCGTCATCGGCAAGTCGAAAGTGACGCTCGCTGGCACGTACACGGCGAAAACGCGCTCCTTGAAAAAAGGCGAGCGCTTGTCGGTCCATGTGGAAGATGTGACGAAAAAAGTCAGCAAGATCACGACGGTCATCGTCAAATAAAACAACCGGCTCTCCTTAGGAGGGCCGGTTTTGACGTGTCAGAAGATTTCCGTATTCAAATAGTTGACGGACACTTTCAAGTTGCCGTTCATCTTGCGGAGCTCGTCGATAATCTGTTTGTCTTTGACGCCGTCTTTGTTTTGGACGATATAGACGAGCTGGATCATCGTGCCGAGGTTCGTCGTCTCGATCGAACGGAGCGCGTAATACTTGTAGTGCGCCGACAGCACCCCGTCAAACGCCGTCTCGTCATGCAAGTTCTCCGGTACCGTGATCGACAGCCGCTTCTTGTCCGAGCCGCCGCGACCGAAGTCGAACGTATACAACAGGAGAATGATGACCGACAGCGACACGGTGAACAGGATGGCGAGTATGTAGAAGCCGAGGCCGCACGAGATGCCGGCCGCCATGCCGAAGAAGATGAAGGCGATGTCTTTCGGATCGCTCATCGCGCTCCGGAAGCGGATAATCGAGAACGCCCCGACGAGTCCGAAAGCGACGGCGACGTTGTTGCCGATGACGATCATAATGACCGATACGGTGACACCCATGATGATGATCGTCTGGACGAACGACTGCGAATAACGGGCGCCGGTATGGGTCCGTTTATACAGATAGGCGATGCAAAGCGTCAAGATGAAACTGAGGAAGATCGCCGCGGCCGCCTCGAGCACGGTGAGGCGCGAGGTGACATCGGCGAGCTGGCGTACTTCGTTAAAGAAATCGGTCATGACAAAATCCTACCTTCGCTTGAGTTTTCGTGTTCCAACAATTCGACGCTCGTACAGAACTTTGAGACGCTCTGTTTGTTGCATTCGAGGTCCGACAAGATGCGGGCGAGCCAGAACGGGACGACCTCGGACACTTTCACCTCGAGGACGACAAGCCCGGGGTCGATGAAGTGATGCCCTTCTGGCCCGTGTTCGATTCGTAGGTCGTCGTTTCGGCACATGAGGTTGTAGTCGAACGTGACGCGGAGGTCTTTCTCGAACGTCCCGGAGAACGCTTGGCGGTCATAGCTGACGACCGTGTTCGGTTTTAAGTCGTACAAGTGCTGGAAGTGGAGCGCCTCTTTCAAAATTTGCGGGTTCGACGCCTCGACCGTCTCGAGCGGCTTGTTCGGGTCGCGCAGGATGTCGTACGCCTGGTGGAGCGGGAGAATCGTCCGGCGCTTGTTGACGACGTTCTTGAACTTCTGTTTCACCTCGATGAACGAGGCGCTGCCGAGGTCGGCCTGGTCGTACACGCGCAGGCGCAATTTCTGGCGGAACGGCAGCTTGTTGCGCGTCTCGTAATAGATCGACTTGTCGTTCGAGTCGAAATAGAGGCTGACGATGTTATATTTCCCTTCAGGGTTGCCGTACGTGTCGTAATGCATATACGGGAGGATGAGCTCACGGAGCTCAAGGTACTTCGCAAATGGGATTAAATACTTGATCTCGTATCGCTTGAATATCTCTTGGGCCACGGTGTCTCTCCTTCATTAGGGATTATTAAATATTTGTTAAGGTGTGTTAGAATTCAAGTATACTGTTACAGCACACGAATCGCAAATAGACATCGACGTCGGGAGGCTCATATCATATGAAGGTATTAAAAGTCGGATTGCTGGCCGCCGTGCTCGCCGGGACGTGGGGCGGCATGTACTTCATCGCCGAAGAGAACGCGACGGCCGGGGCGGCGTTCGAGGCCGCGCTTGCCGAGGAGTTGAACATCCCGGTCGGCTCGTTCAACCAGAACAAGGTCCGAGGCGTCACCGCGCTCGACTTGTCCGGCTATCAGTTGACCGACTTGACCGGGCTCGAACATTTCCAGTCGCTCGAGACGCTCGACCTGTCCGGCAACCGGCTGACCGACGTGTCGGAGCTCGCCAACTTACCTCATTTGAAAGTGGTCGACTTGAGCTTCAACCGACTGACGGACGTACCGGAACTCCCGGACACGCTCGAGACGCTCAATTTAGAAGGGAACGACGTGAGCGACCTGTCGTTCTTACCGGCTTCCGAGACGCTCACGACGCTCAACATGCGTGACAACGATGTCACCTCGCTCGAGGCGCTCGAACAGACCCCGAACGTGACGCATCTGAACGTCCGTGGCAACGCCATCGAATCGATTGGACCGCTCCAAGGCCTGACGGGACTCGTCAACGTCAATCTGCGGGACAACCGCATCGCCGACTTCTCGCCGCTCGAGAATCTCGACATCTCGGAACGGCTGTACGTGACGGGGAACGCGACGCACGACTATTCGAGTCTCGACGGGATCGCCGAGCAAGTCGCCGACCGCGACTTCGAACGGTTGCCGGACCGACCAACGTTCTCGGTTGACAGCGGCATCATCGCACCCGGGACGACGCTCTCGCTCGAGGCGACGGACGGGGCCGACATCTTCTATACGACAGACGGGAGTGACCCGACACCCGAGTCGACCCGCTACATGAGCCCGATCACGCTCGACCCGTCGCTCACCGCGGACGTGCCCGTCTTATCGAACAATCGGACGGCGACGAACCGTACCCCGCCGACGTTCGAACGGGGGGCGGCCGAACGTGCCCTCGTCATCCGCGCGATTAGCGTGAAGGACGGGGCGACGAGCGCGCTTTCGACGCGGACGTATTTGCTCGACGCGGACTTGTTCACGTCGAACCTTCCCGTCGTCTCGCTGACGACCGATGCGAGGAACTTGTTCGATGAGAAAATCGGCATCTATACGCCGGGGGACGTCCCGGACGGCCCGCTCGAGATCGGGCGCGGCAACTTCTTCGAGACGGGGCGGGAGTGGGAGCGACCGGCCCACCTCGATTACTTCGAAGGCGGCGAGCACGTCTTCGGCCAAGACATCGGCATACGCATCCATGGCGGCTTCTCGCGCGGTCTCGCGCAAAAGAGTCTTCGCCTGTACGCGCGGAGCGAGTACGGGCAGAGCCGCTTCTACCACCCGTTCTTCCCCGGGAACGACGAGACGGAGTTCAACCGACTGCTCCTCCGCAATGCCGGGAACGACTGGCAAGGGGCGATGCTCCGGGACGCGTTCATGCAGGAGCTCCTCGCCGACCGTCCGCTCGACTTCCAAGACTATCAGCCGACGATCGTCCTCGTGAACGGGGAGTATTGGGGACTTCATAACTTGCGCGAGCTGTATTCACCCGACTATTTCGAAATCAAATACGATATCGACGAGACCGAGCTCGCCATCCTCGAGGCGGACCAAGACATGCCGGACGGCTTCGTCATCGAGACAGGGCAAGACGCCGATTTGATTCATTACCGGGAGATGGTCCGCTTTGCCGAGACGAACGACTTGAATGAATCCGACAAGTTCACAGAACTCGAACGGCAGATGGACGTCGACAACTTCTTGGAGTACGTCGCCTATCAGGCGTTCTACGGCAACCTCGACAGCATGTTCAACAACTACATCGTCTGGCGCAAGGCGACGGAGCTGACGGACGATGACGTCTACGGGCACGATGGGCGTTGGCGCTGGGTCGTCTTCGACCTCGACCAAGGCTTCGCCGGACGTTTGCCGCTCGAGGAGAGCATCAATTACGACATGTTCGCCTACTTGACCGGTCCTGGGCCGGAGCACGCGCTGTTCCGCTCGCTCATGGCGAGCACGGAAGGACGGGAGCGTTTCGTTGAAATCTTCAACGAGCTGCTCGCCGGGCCGTTCACACCGGAGGCGATGACGTCGAAACTGGACGAGGTCGCGAGCACGGTCGCACCGGAGATGCCGCGGCAAATCGCGCGCTGGGGGAACATCCCGTCCGTCGACGCGTGGGAGGCCGAGCTCGCCGAGATGCGTCAGTTCGCCGAGAGGCGTCCGGCCGTCATCCGAGAGCAACTGCAAGCACGTTTCGGGACCGAATGACGAGAGGCCGGTGGCAACACCGGTCTCTTGACGTGTGAGGAGGCGTAGAGACGGGTATAGACCGAAAAATGATTCCTCATTCATGTTTGGTAAAAACTAGGTGTGACAAGCCCGGATGAAGCAGGGCGGATTGTATGGTATGATGAACGCTGAAAGGAAGGTACATCTATGGAAACATTAAATATGAAACAACTTTCTGACGACCGGGCCACGTTCCAGACGGGCGGGGACCTTGAGGCGATGCGCGGCATCATGCACGATTCGTTCCGCTATGTCGATTCGAGCGGCCGTCAGTTCGATAAAGAGACGTTTTTGGACCAGTTCGTCGATCCGGCCTCGGTCCAGTGGATCGCCCAAGAGACGGTCACGTTCGACGAGACGGTGAAAGGCGACCTCGCCATCGTGCAACTGTTGCTCGAGGAGCGGTTCATCCTTGGCACGAACGCATACGAGGGGCGCTTCTGGGCGCTCCACCTGTACGTCAAAGAAGGCGACACGTGGCTCTGGCAAGGCGGTCAGGCGACGATGATTCATGAAGTTTGAGCCTTTGGCATCTCCGATTCAGGGGATGTCTTTTTTTATGTCTCCCATAGATGAAAAACATACACATAATTTAGAAATTTATGTACCTATTTTTAAAATAATCCAATATAATAAACTTATTGTCTATTGCTACATTATTTTAGGAGGAATACATTCACATGAAACAACCGAAGTACTTATCTCTCTTCCTCGCCGGGACACTCGTCGTCGGCGGCTTCAGCCCGTCATTCGTCGCGGCCGAAGGGAACACCGAGACAGTCGAGCCTGTCGAACAGACGGAAACGACAGAAACGGTCGACACGACAGAAACGCCTGAATCGACGGAGACGCCGGTCGACACGACACCGGAAGTCGAAGCTGACGTGACGGCACCGGACGCTCCAATCGTCTCGGCCGTGCTCCACACCTCGACGTCACTCACGATTAAAGGGGAAGTCGGCGCGAGAGCGGAAATCCTCGTCGCTGGGAAGACGTATGAGCGCGTCATCCGCACGAACGGCGAAGCGATTTTCACGATGTCACCGCAACCGGTCGGGCGCGTTATCGACGTCCGCTTGGTCGATGCGAGCGGAAACGTGAGCGAGACGACGACGGTCGTCGTCGCAGAAGATGAAACGGCCCGCCCGAAAGCCCCGGTCATCGGGAAAGTCGATAACTCGGCCCGTGCCATCGAAGTGAAAGGGACGCCAGGCCTCGCCGTCACGGTCACGGTCGGCGGCAGCACGTTCAACAGCTCGTTCGATGCGAACGGGAACTACCGTCGCGTCATCGCGCTCCAAAAAGTGGGCACGGTGCTCACGGCACAAGCGAAGAAACCGAACGGCGCGATCAGCGAGCTCGTCAAGTCGACGGTCGTCGCGGACACGGTCGCACCGAGCAAGGCCCGCCTCACGCAAGCCGTCACGACAGTATCGAACGGGATTGCCGGAACGGCTGAGCCGCTCGCGACGGTCATCGTGACGATTGACGGGAAAGCATACACGGCCCCGGTCATGTCGACAGGGAAGTTCGTCTTGCCAATTCCGAAACAACCGCTCGGCAAGAAGATGTCGCTCGTCGTCCGTGACGGCGCCGGCAACCGCAGCGCCGCGGAGACGCTCACGGTACAACACGCGCTCTTCAACAACTTCCACCGCGTGAACATGGACGGCTTCCGCATGACGCTCCATAAGGAAGTGTTCGCTGCAGACGGATCGGTCCGTTACAACGAGACGTTCGCGCCGCTCTTCTTCGACCGTCCGACGAAAGCCAACATGGGCTTCCTCGTCAACTACATCGCGGAAGACGGGGAGCCGCTCGAGTTCGAGAAGCTCCGCATCCGTGTCGGTTCGGCGTCGTTCGTCCACACGATCGACCCGTATGACGTTGATTACTACGAGTATGACGACGGGGCGATTGAAGAGTCGTACTTGTTCCAACCGGACGCGAAGATGATCGCCTTCATCAAGCAACACGTCCGTCCGGAGAACCGGATCGTCGTCACAATCGAGGGCTATGACTACGAAGTCGAATGGGCGCTCCTCGGTGGCGAGAAGCGTGCCTTCATCCACTCGCTTCAGTACGCTGGGTATTAATAATAGAAGAAAGTCGCAAGACGATGAGCTGTCGGCCCCGTGCCGACGGCTTTTTTTGTATGTGGACATGACGATAGAGGGCCAAAAGACATTCCCCGAAATTCAAACTAGGCGATTTGATTCATTTTTAAAAGTTTGGTCAATGTAAAATTAAGGATGATAAATTGGCTGTTTTTATGCGAAACAAATTTTAAACATGGAAATTATACTTTAATCCATTAAAAGGAATTAAATATCCTTTAAAAGTAAATAATAAAGTGAATTCAGCTGAAATGGCTTAAAAACAGCATTTTTCGACCGTTTTCGACATTTATAAAAAAGGGGAAATAGTAATTAAATAATCTCGAAAGCTCCGAAATTCAAAATCATTCCCATTTTTGCGAAAAAAAACGCTTGTGCTGTTTGGAAGCGTTATGTATATTATGGATGTAAGGTTTTCCAAGTTCATACTTGGTAAATTGTTCAAGAGTCACATCTTGAAAAATACCTACTAGTTTCGGTGAAGCTCAAGACCTAAAGGATCAGGTTGGATAAGTCGTTCGGTCGAATGGCGTATACATATGGAATCGTTTAGTGGGGGGAGCGAAGCTTGCAAGCTGGTAGCGCAAAATCGCAACATACCAAAGGGAGGATTTACACAAGATGGCAAAGAAATCATTCAAGTTAGTCAAAGCGTCAGCAGCACTCGCTGTAACGGCAGCAGCTCTTACTCCGGTAATGGCAGCAGAAGCTTCAACAGCAAAAGCAGTTGAGCTCAAAGCAGAAGTCGTACTCGGCGGCAAGTTCAAAGAGGCACTCGCTCTTAACACACCAGCTGGCGTACAAATCACATGGGGCAAGCACCTCGTGACAGCAATCAACAAGTGGCAAACAGTTACTGGTAAAGGTTCTGATGGCAAGACGTACATCAAGAAACTTTACGCTCGTAACTACCCACTCTACGTTCTTGACCAAGACCTCGGCGAAGTCGAAGCTGGTTCTGAACTCGAGAAGCCATCGATCCGCGTTATGTACCGCGATGGAAAAATCTACACACAAGCTCCTGAGCGCTACACAATGAGCTCGAACTACAACACGAAAGATGAAGGCGAGCAAAAAGTCCTCATCTCTTACAACCACAACGGTAACCGCATCACGAAGTTGCTTACTTACACAGTAGTGGCTGGCGCGGTTGAGTTTTCGGCAGTTAAGTCTGAAGTGAACGCTGATGACAAACTTGTAGTTACTGGCGAAATCGCTAAAGCAAAAGAAGATACTAAAGCTGAGTTGTTGATCTTCCCAGGTAAAGATCAATCGGCTACTCCGATTAAAGCTACTGCTTCAATCAAAGATGGTAAATTCACTGCTACATCAATCTCGCTTCCTGCAGGAACACATTCTTACAAGGTTGTTTCTGGTGAAGTTGAAACTGACGTTATGGAGTTCACTGTGGCAGCGACAGATCTTTCTGTAAAAGCTGTTAAGTCGAACCAATTAGAAGTTAAATTCAACAAGAACCTTGTAGCTGTTGATGCAAATGACTTCAAACTTGATAACGGTCGTTTCGTTACTAAAGCTGAAATCGATGCAACTGATAAAACAAAAGTACTTCTTACAACTAACGAAAACCTCATCGATGGGGAAACGTACAAATTGACTGCTAACAAGTTCGAGACTGCATTTGGCGAAGCTACTGTAGAAATCGTTAAATCTTTTGACTACAAAGTAGCAAAACCAACTTCAGTATCACTTACAAAGACTGCTTTCTTGAGTGGACAAACAGTTCTTGACTCAGTAGTGCTCAAAGATGAGAATGGTTTGTTGTTGACTGAAGAGGCTCTTGAAGATCGTGGTTATGAGTTAGAGCTTTCTTCAACTGCTGTTAGCGCTGTATTTAACTCAACTACTGGACGAGTTACTTATTCATCAACTCCTTCGCAAAACACGTTCTTCTTGGAAGTTAAAGTTTTAGATGCTCGTGGAAATGTTGTTTCGACGACGGGCGCAACTCGTGTAACAGTAGCTGATGCTAATGCATTGGTGACATTGGATGGCTTCCACATTGATTCTAACGGAGCAACTGGTGTATCTGCATACCAAACTGCCAAGCGTGCTGGAAACCTTGTATCGTCAGTTAAGCGTTCGGATGCAGGATTCCTTAACCTCTTCGTAAAAGATGCATCAGGTAACCTCACTGAAGTATCAGCTACAGGAGCTACTATCACGAACTTGACTCCTACTGTGGCGACAGTAGTTGATGCTAGTGGAAACTTTGATATCAACCAAATCTCAACTGGTACAGCTCGCGTTCAGATTAAAAAAGGAGACTTCGAGACAATCGTAGAGTTCCAAGTAGTTGCAGATTCTGCAATTGCTAACGCAACGCTTTCAGAGTCTTCAATCAACTTCGATTCAGGTACAGTTGTATCTCCTGACTCTCCAGTACTAGTTGACGTTGACTTCTTAGATCAATACAAAGCAGAATACACAGCACCTGTTGTTAACGTTGATGGGGAAGTGCGTGTAGGTTCTACTCTAGTCGGTACAATTGAATTGGCATCAAGCAACTCGCGCGTTGCATCTGCTGAATTTAATGCAGATGGAAAAATCGTTGTCTCTGAAGGTGATCGTGAAGGTAACGCCACTATCTCTGCAACGTTCAAAGATGCTTCAAACAAAGTTGTATTCACTAAGTCTATCGCAGTAAAACGCTCTGCATTTGATTCTGTAGTCGCTGGATATGATCTTGTGGTTTCCTCAACTAACAAAGCTCTTGATGCAGATGTCGATGCTGACAACGAAATCAATGACGACCGTGTAGAATTCCAAGTTATCAAACTTGATAAATTTGGAAATCGCCTTGGTGAAGAAACGGGAGCAGTACTTTCGGTTTCTTACGCTACGGCTTCACACTCAGATTACTTGACATTAGCTTCAAATACATTGTCATTCAACCCAGATGCTGCAGTGAAATTTGCTGGAGCTGGTAAAGCAACTGTACAAGCACGCGTGGGTGGAGTACTTGTTGATACAGTCTCAGTAGACTACACTAACACTGACTCTGTAGCGAAGAAGGCATCTGTCAACACAGCTACTCGTACTATCGACTTGTCAAACATTGACGGAACTACAGTTACGCTCAATGAGTTGGTATTTGGTAAATATGATTCTGTGAATGATAAATACCTCTTGAACTCGGTAGTTGGAGTTGAAGATCAGTTTGGTAAAGCAATTGACTTCAAGAAGACTAACCTCATGCAATTGGTTACAGGTGTAGATGTTGCAATTCCAAACGCTGTTGTAACTAACCTTTCAAACGTTACAGTTACAGGATCTGCTTACTCATTGACTGATGACACTAAAGCTGGTCAGTTGACAGTGGTTCTTCCACGAGTTATCACAACTGAAAACGGTGAGCTCCTTGCTGCACCGGTTTCGATGACAGTGAAGCTTGTAAAATAATTGTTGACCCTCCCTTAGGGTTAAATAGAGCAAAGTCTTCGGACGGAGCCATCTTGTAAACCGGTAGTGCCTCGGCACTGTCCGGTTTTTTTTCTATACCTTGCATAAAAAATGATTCCCCTTTTCTGAAAAACGAATTATACTTTTTTGTAATAAAAATATCATTTCCCATAATTTTAAGAAAAGAGGAAACTATACGTGAATCGAATTATCTTTTTCTTGGTACTTTTCTTGATGGTCGGCGGGCTCGCCTTGCCGAGTGCGAACGCTGCGACGAGCAGTGAGCCGCTCCCGCCCCATCAACGCATCTCCAACAGTCCTTACGTTCTTTTAAATGACGGAAAGGCGCTGTATCACACGACGACGGGTGAGCGAATCCCGCTCACCGAAGCCGTCACGTTCAACCGCTTCACCCAGGTCGACCAGTTCGTCAGCCCGGGAGGCGACTACCTCGTCTTCACCGAGCGCTGCACCGACTGCTCGTCGACGCTCTATGTCGTCGGTTTAGATGGGAAGGTCCAGATCAGCTCGTTCCCGGAATATGACCGCCTCATCGGGGCCGACATCGGCAACGGCCGTCTCTTCTGGTATCAAAACGACGGGAAGACCGTCGCGACGACGCTTGCCCGCGACGTCATCTGGGAGAAAAATCTCGGCACGTCGAACGTGTCGCTGACGGCGGACGGGAAGACGATCCTTGCGGCAGCGGATCAATTGGAACAAATCGAACACGTTTCTGCCGAGACGGGGGAGACGCGCTTCACCCGCACGCTCCCGAAACAAGACATCCTTGTCAAAAAGCCGTTGTCTTTCCAAAACATCACGATCTATACGGTGCACGCCCATAACCGGGCCCACTATATTTATAATGAAGCGACTGGCAGCGTGACGTTGACGACACGGAACGAGTCGGACACGAACTATGCGATGACGAACGGCGCGATCCATTGGTACCAAGACGGCGCGTACTCGGTGTACGACGTCGCGACAGCGGACATCAAGACGCATCCGGTCGCCGTATCGATGAACGTGTTCCCTGAACGAATCGTCTTCAGTGACGGGGAACGGATGAAGCTATCCGACTATCTTCAGCTCCCGCAGAAACTTGAGCTGTTCGTCGACCGACAAGCGAACGAGCCAGGGGATACGACGTTATACGTCAACCGATCGTATCCGATCTTCCTGAAAGAGACGCGGATCGACGGCACCGAAGGGATGATCCCGCTCGACCGCCTGACGCCGACCTACACCGATTCCGGTATTTCTTCGCCGCTTCGGACGAACTATGCGACGTCAGTGTCTTACAACATGATGTATAAAGGGGTCAAGTTCTCGGGCACGTTCCATACGAAGCGTGAAGGCACCGTCACCGTCCAACAATATGGGATGGACGGCGAGGTGATCGGCGAAGCGACACCGCGCGCCTACATCACGATTGAAGCTGTCTCGGGTGGTCAGCCGGTCACGTACACGGGCCGCGCCGATGCCGGCGGACGGTTCCATATCCAAACGGACCGATTGGTGAAAGGCACACCCCTCGTCATCTCGTCGAGCGACAGTACGACCGTCGCCTATCAAAAACGGTTCACCGTCACGGACGGGATCCCGCTCGACATGAACATCACGGTCGTCGGCGATAATGCAGAGACGGGTGTCGCCTTCAAGACGGTCCCGCACGGAAAGATCAGCCTGTTCGTGAAAGAGCGTTACCATAGCTACTACGAGACGGTCCAAGCGGATGCGTCTGGGATTTTCCGAGTGACGGACTCGGTCGACCCGCTCACGAAAGGCGTTCAGTTCTACTATCGTCCGTTCGGAGGGCCCGTCAGCAGCGAGAAAGTGCTGACGATTTTTGAACGGGCCGAGCCGGAGTTCACGTTGCGGAAGACACCGACGGCAGGCGATCTGTCAATCGGTGTCACAACGACGACGCGCCTCGTGACGACAGGTTACTACGTCAATGACAAGTTGCTCGGGACCGGCGGAAGCCTGCTCCATCTCGAGACGCCGCTTCAACCTGGGGACGTCGTCCGCGTCGTCATGCGCGCCGGTGATCGGACGAAGACGATCGAGCATCAAGTCGCTGCGATCGGACCGACGATTTTAGAAGTGACGGACGTCGCGATGACGGCGACGCACACGGTCGTCAACGTCCGTCGTGACACGCGCGCCGAGCTTCAATTCTTCATCAACGGCAAGCTGACAACGGCGACACCGGTCTCGACGACGCGGTTCACAATCCCGGCGCGACCGGGCGATATCGTCCTCGTCCGCTTGGTGCGGAACGGGCAGAAGCTCGATACGCGCCTCGCGCTCCCTCAAGTGACGTTCAGCAACATCCGCCTCCACGACGAGCAGACGACGTGGGTCGGCATGGTGCTCCCGAACAGTAACGTCACGCTCCAAAACGGGACGCGTCAAATCGCGAGCGGCAAGAGCTCGTCGACGGGACGTGTCGTCATGAGCTTGTCACCGCAACCGCTCAATGCGAAAATCACGCTCGTCAGCACGCGCGGCGTCTATCGCTTCGTGCAGACGGTGAACGTGAAGGCCGGTCTCACGCCGGTCGTGACGGTGGCCGCTCCGACGAGCACGACCCGTACGGTCACGGTCAACTCGAACGTCGACTACGGCACGGTCACGATCCATCGCGGGACGACGCTCCTCGCGACGAAGACGGTGACGTCGAAGTCGACACCGGTCGCGATCGCGGCCCAAAAGTCAGGCACGCGCCTGACAATCAAACTGACGACGCCGAAAGGGCGTACGCAGACCGTGTATGTGACGGTCCGCTAAAAAAACGCCTGTCCGAATGATTTCGGGCAGGCGTTTTCGCATAGAAAAACGAGGTGCGCGTGGCAACCTCGTGGATGTTAGTCGATGACGATCACGGACAGACAAGACGTCGCCGCCTTGAGGCAGTCGCGCTGTGAGTCGTACTTTTCTTTCATGTTCGGGAACCACTTCCAGAGCGACGCCGAATCAAAGGAATCGAGCTGTTGGAAGGGTTCGGCCAACCGGGCTTGCTTGCTGACGTGGAGGGTGAACGAGAATTCGCAAGCGGCAGACTGATGCAAATCAATCTCGGCGAGTCGTTGCAAGTTTCGTTTGTATGTGAATCGCTCAGAACAAGGAAGATACATCGTCATAACGCCACCTCTTTCTATCAGTTTCTTCCACTTCAGTATACAATTATCCCCAACACTTGTCGCATTGTTTTTTAATTATTTAGGTCATTAATTTGAATTTTTTTACTTTCAAACTTCTTTGAATTCCAGATTCATTCATGTATATAAGTAAAGTGAAACTGGCTTTCTGTTCACGGGATAGTGATGACGGCGTCATCATAGCCGTACGCTTGCAGGACGAGCTTGCGCCCGGGTACATACGACGAGGTGTAGAGGACATAGTACGGTGACCCGTTCCACGCCCCGGCTTCTGGTACGCGATACGTCGCGATCATGCGCGGATCGAAATACGTTGCGTTCGGGGCGACGGCTTGTTGGACGCTGTCCATCCAGAGACTGTCTGACGAACGGATGAGCAAGAACTCACCGGCGCGTTTCACTTCGACGCGCGGCGGGGTCTTCTTGTAAGTGGACAGCGCTTTCCCGTTGACGTGCGTCACGCGGGACTCGCGCCCGTTCACCGTCACGTCGAACGTATAGTGGTGGCGGCTCGAACCGACCAACGACACATGGCGGTACGTCCCGGATTCCTGGTACGACGCTTGTTCTGTCGCGAAATCACCATTCGTATAGGCCCCGTGATGGCGCACGACCTGATTCCCAAACGTCCGCTTGAAGGCGACGTCAATCAGTTGGCCGGAAGGGTCAATCAATCCGATGAGCTCGCGCTGGTAGTCGTCTCGCTTCGACGTATCGTAGAAAACGAGCGAACGGTCGTGACGGAGGAGCAAATCCTCGAGATGGCTTCGCTGCGTCGTCATGACATACGGCCGGTCTAACGGTCCGGGACGGAGCGCCCGGTTCACGTCATCGATGAGGCGCTGCCAGTCCGCTGCGGTTGCTAGTGAGACGCGGGTGTCATAGGCGCGGGCGTTCTTTGTCAAGGCGACCTTGTATGACGGCAACCGGTCCGCTTCGACGCCCGTCAATTTGAGCGTGCGCAACCATGACGCGACGGTATCGACGTCGACTTCCTGGTCCGTGAGGCGCATGAGCCAGGCGCTCATTTGTTGCTCGGTCGGGTTCATCCATCGGCCTCGAACCGGAACGGCCGATGGTTTCGTTCCTTTGATTAATCCGTGGGCCCCGTCTAAAATTTGATTCGGTGAGACTCCGGTGACGTGTTTGACGACGGTCGAACGGCCGAGCGTCACTTGGGCGTCGGCGAACGTCGACTCGAGGTGGTTGATCGTCCCGTTCACGTTTAACTGAGCGGTATAAGAACTAAGCGATGGATAAAAGTCGCCCATCCGTAAGACGACCCGTTCAATCGTCGCTTTTCCTGAAAGGCGCGACGTTCCGGTGATGGCGACTTGGCGGAACGTCCCGTTGAGCCGGAGGTCTGCCGTCTCAAGCGAATACGAGTTCGTACCAGCGGTCGTGACTTGCGTAACGGGACTGGCCGCGTTGATGACGATGGTTGGATGCTGATGAGAGCTCACGCTGATGACGAACGTCTCGATTCGCTCGGAGGCGGCCTTGTCGATGTCAAGCGTGAATGAACCCGGATAGAACTGGTTCGGATAGAACGCCTTGAACCCGGTGATCACATTCCCGTCCGTGACGGGGATCCCGAACACGGTCTTGAACACATGGGCGTGCTTTTTGAAGAACGGCAACAACGGTGCGTCGATTTTGTACGTCTTGCCGAGCATACTGACGATGTCGCCGCCTTTATACGTGAAGTAGCTGAACGTTCCGAAGGCGGGTGCCGGGACGACGCCTGTCACCGGTTTCGGTGCGGCGGTCTGCTTCTGGATATCCCGTTTGGCGACGAAGCCTTTCTGTTTCCCGTACTGGACGTTCGACCAGCTGCCTTTGTCAGACAGGTGCGTGACGGTCTTGCCTTTCGGGATGGTGACGAGCGTCTTCGCCTTCGTGGAGGCGGACTGTTTGAGTGCGACCTGCTTCACGGTCACGTATGGCGTCTTCGCCGAGGCGGCCGGCGGGAACGTCCCGATGACGAGGGCGAAAATCAAGGTGAATAGGATGAATCGTTTCATGAACTGGGCTCCTTTTTTCGTTTCTTTCAGTATAGCAACGCGATAACGTGAAATCCGGATTTTTTGTAAGATGATGGAAACCGATTATTTGGAAAAGGAAACTAAAAAAACGCTTCCCTTCATTTTGAAAAAGTTTCCTCTTTATCATGGTATGATGGTAAAAAAAGATAAAAGGGGTATTGGATGAATTCATTTATGAAAGGGACGCTCTTAACGACGGCGCTCGTCTTGACGGCGACGTCGGTCGGCGCAGAAGCGAGCACACGCCCATTTTTCACAGAAGTCGGGAAAGACACGGTCGTCTATCGGCTCATGCCGGACAAGTCGATGCGACCGATCGCCACCCTCACGCCGAACCAGCGCTATGACGTCGTCGGCGTCTCGGGGAGTTACTATCAAGTCGAGGTCGACGGGCGCCGCACGTACGGCTTGAAACGGGACATCCCGCTCAAGACGACGATGCTCACGAAAGCGGTCGTGGCCGACAGCCAATATGACCGCCTGCTCCATAACTACACGGCCCGCTCGGTCAAGCGCGAAGTGCCGTACTATTACGGCTTCTTGACGGAGGCGCAAGCCGTGTCTCAAGCCGACTCGGCACTAAACGGCAGTTGGCGGCTCGGGGCCGCGCCAGGGCGTCAAGCCGTGCCGGACATCGCCACGTTCGACTGGGAACGCGACATCAAAGTCGGCGACTCAACGTCGTTCATGTTCCAAGCGCAGTACTGGATGGTATTGAACCAAGTGACGATGGCGTACCACTACACGAAAGACGTCAAATACTTGGCGTACGGGAAGCAGCTCGTCGAAGGATGGGTCAAACAGTACCCGACCACGCAGTACAAGCGCTACCCGAACGCCTATCATCAACAAGGGACGGCTATCCGCACGTTCCACTTGATCAACTTCTGGAACCAATACAAGCGCTCGCGTCTGAACAATGACGCCGCGTTCAGCGCGCTCGTGCTCCGTGCCGTCGAAGGGCACGGCGACGTCTTGTCGACGCCGTCGTTCTATCGCCCGCGCCACAACCACGGCATCTTCCAAGACATGGCGCTCACCGACATCGCCGAGACGTTCCCGGAACTCGAGCGTTCTGGCGAGTGGCGCGAGCTCGCGGCCGCGCGTCTGACCGAGCAGCTCGACCATTCGCTCAGCCCGGACAACGTCCATCTCGAGCACTCGCCGGGGTATCAAGTGTACACGTATGAGATGCTGTACCGGTTTAACCGCTGGATCGAGGCGAACGGCTTCACGACGTCGCCACGACTCGAAGCGGTCGAACAGATGCCTGAGACGCTCGTCCCGCTCATCAAGCCGAACCGGACGTTGCCGCTCTTCGGGGACACGACAGGCGAACCTCGCACGGCGTCGATGATCTCGACGATGCGCGACTATCCGCACCTCTTGTTCGCGGTGACGGGTGGGAAGGAAGGTGTCCGCCCAGTCGAGCGAACGAAGCAGCTCCACACGCAATACGCCGTCCTGCGCGAGCATTGGGGAGAGACGAAACCGTTCGCGGACGCGGTCTCGCTTATGATGACGGCCGGTTTCCATAACACGGCCCACAAGCATCAGGACGATTTGAGCATCGACTTGTACGGCTACGGGCGCGACTTTATCGTCGAGACGGGCCGCTTCGGCTATACGAACTTGCCGGAACGGAATCAGGCCGTCCATGTCAACGCCCACAACACGATCAACACGGGCACGCGCCAGCTGACGCTCCATGCGAGCACGCTCGGGAAGAGCGGCATCTTGTCGGTCGAGGAGACGGACGGGTTGCAGCGGGCGACGGGCTTCAGCGAACTGATGGGGCAGGGTATCCACCATACGCGTAGCATCGCCCACGACCAAGCCGGCACGGTGCTCGTCGCCGACACGGTCCGCTCGGACTCGCGCGCCTCGTTCACGCAGCGGTTCCACCTCGGCGTCGGCTTAGAACCAATCGAGGAGAAAGACGGCGAAACGATGTTCCGCGACAAGGAAGGGCGGACGCTCCAAATGATCCAACTGCCGATCACTTCGGCTGGCGTCACACGGATCGAGCCGAGCTTCGTCGCCTATCGCGACTTCGAATGGACGCCGCGCCACCAAGTCGTCTCGACGAAGACCGGAATCGGCACGTCGTTCGTCACGTTGTTCCATATGTCGAAATCGGGCACGCGCGTGACGTTCTCACACGTGACCGAGACGGACTCGGCGTACGTCGTGTCGTACTCGCTCTCGGACGGGCGTTCGCGAACGGTCGAGATGCCGAAAGGTGAGCTCGACGTACCGGAAGAAGAGATTGAGATCGTCGAAGAGTAACGTGTAGGGAGGATGCCATTTGGCGTCCTCCTTTTTCAAAATCCAAAAGAAATAACGAAATATTTACAGAAAAGTAATTGTGTTATTTTATGAGATTGCGTATCTTTAATGATGAAGTCTGTACGGATTTTGTAATCGCTTCCATTGGCTTGATGTCAGACATCTGGCTGAAAAGTGAAATCGCGGGTATGACTTCGTTTCGGTCGACACATACATATTAAAGGAGGAATAATTGCATGTTGAATTCGAAAACACGCAAGTTTTATCAAGGGATGCTCGCGGCGACGCTCACGGCATCGGTGATCGCCCCTGCGGTCGTGACAGAGGCAGCCCCGGCAAAACAAACGGTGAAGTTGAAGGCGGCTTTCGTCGAGAACGGGGATCTCGACGCAGCGCTCGACAAGACATACCAAGGCAACAAGATCTACTGGTACAAATCGACGGTAGACATGGACAAGCTCGGTACATATCAAACGGTCAAAGGCTACATTAAGTGGAAGAACCAGCACTTCGAGAAGAAAGTGCGCGTCATCAACTATCCGAAAGCGATCATCGCACCGAAGGGTGAGTTGACGTTCAAGCACGGCGAAAAGTTGACGGGTCAACTCAACACGCTCCAAGTCCAGTTCGTCGACCGCGTCCTCCGTCAGCCGGTGAAGTGGACGAACTTGTCGACAGACAAGA
>NZ_JNAA01000030.1:0-10416 GCF_000696055.1 Exiguobacterium sp. AB2 | reverse complement strand
GTTGGCCCGTTGTTCGAGCTGACTCGTCACGACGTCGAGCGTGTTCGCAGTCGAGGCGAGACGGTCCGACATGTGACGCAGTTCTTTTTGGATCGCGACTTGTTCTTCTGTTGCTGACGCGACGTGCTCGATTTGGTGCTGAAGCTCGCTTGCAGCATGTTTTGTCGAGGCGAGACGAGTTTCAAGTGCGCCCATTTGAGACGTCACGTGTTGACGGGTCTCTTGGATGGATGTGATTTGTGCATCGATTTCAGAGACATCCTCGGTTAAGCGGGTGAAGACGGCCGTGACGTCCGACGCGACACTTTGGCAGTTCTCCGTCGCATGTTTGAATAGCTTCGCCGAGTCGCGGACGACCGTCGTATCCTCCATTAATCCGCCGAGTACGCGTGTCATTTCAGATGCGTACTCGCGAGATTGAACGGCGAGCTTTCCGACTTCGGCCGCGACGACGGCGAATCCACGTCCGGCTTCCCCAGCACGTGCCGCTTCGATTGAAGCGTTCAAGGCGAGCATGTTCGTCTGTTCCGAGATCGTTTCGACATGTTGCAAGATGGCTTGAATCTCGCTCGAACGGTTCGACATCGTCGTGACGACGTCATCAAGTCGCGTCGATTCGTCGATAATCTCTTCGACTTTCGCTTCCATGTGCCGCATGTCACGGTTACCCGCGACCGCGTCCGAGGCGATGCGCGACGAGGCGCTTGCCGTCTGGGCCATCCGTTCTTGGATGAGGGCGGTCAAGGAACGGATCGCTTGAATCTCGTCCGCCCCTTGCGTCATCGACGTCTGTTGATCGGTCGCATGCATGACGATCGGATTGACCGCGATAGCGATCTGTTCACCTGACTCGAGCGATTGACTCGCGGCGGCCTCGAGTTCGGCGGCGTGTTCTTTTAGTGACGTCACGAGACGGCTCGCGTCCGCGACGGCTTTGTCGAGCAGGCGCTGCGTCTCGTCCTCGTTCGCTTTCACGCGGGCAGACTCCACGTTTCTGAAATGAATCTGCGTGACGAGTACCGCGCTCAACAAAACCAAGTAGACGGCATGGACGAGAAGAAGGCTGAACGGATAGTCGCTCGTTCCACAAATGATCTCAGGAATGAAGAAGTATCCGACTAAATGTTGAACGGCGAAGATGAGGGTGCTATAGACAATCAAGTCGATTCGGCGCATGAACGACAAGATGGCCAATACGACGAAGATGGAGAAGTGGTACTCGACGAGCCCTTGTCCACCAGCGACGGTCGAGATGCTCGCGAACGTCAACGTCAGCATCATCCAGTATGCGAACGAGCGATGGTGTTTCTGCTCGCTCACCAACATGAAAACAAAAAATATAATCGGGACGAGGAACAACATCCACGTCGCGGTTGAATAGGGGTAGCCTGTGACGCCGTTCCGAAGCACGGTGTACGAATAAGCGAAATCGGTGAAGCGGTGAAGCAGATGAACGGTGACGGACGTCAACACGATGACGAACGTCGTGATCAGCATCAAGTGGTTCCGTTTTGTTGGACTCATGGCAATTCCTCACATTCTAGTTATAGTTCGTTCGAGCTACGTTATTATCGGACGGAAGTCCTGAATGTTGATTGGAATTGCAGGTTGAGAACAGAAAACATCTCCACGGACGACGTTTCCGCTTGAAAATTCAAGAAGAGGTCAACGAGTGTGTGATCTTACTTCACGTCTCCGTCCCTTTATACGATAAATGGGATAGGAGGGATTAAGAAATGAAAAATTTAAGTATGTCGAAAAAACTGGCCGTCTTGATTGCGGCGTTTATGACGACACTCGTCATCGTTGCGGCGATGAGTCATACAATGATTGGCCGCATGGCAGATACAGGCGAAGGGATTTACAGATTATACGAGCAGGAAAGCCCATACCGGGCATAGCCCGCCTTTAGGCATGGGATGAACGTGAGTTCGGATGTGAAAAACATCCGACATTCGGGTATATATATCCCATAGACAAGTACAAGTCTCTAAAACGCCCGTGTCCATCGCTCCTTGAGAATCGTATCCGGTTCGGTCACGAAACCATGTGACCGGTAAAACGATGCCTGTCGTCATGCAAAAGACGCTAAAACATCAGGTGGACACACCTGTAACGACCTGTGGTTGATGGTAACAGTCAATCAGCCTGAGAACCTATATGGTCTGTCTCAGGAGGGGTGATGGCACACCCTCATCTGAAGGCTTGAGCAAAACAGAAATGGACTGCGCTCGCACGAGCACTTCAGAATCCCACTGCTTTAGCTGTGGGAGTGTCAAGAAGAACGGTTAATCCCGATTCGCGCGCTCGGTCAACTTCGGACAGACAACCGGGCACTTGAAGGCTATCTACTCGAACTCATGTTGACGACCGACGGGAGCCGTAACGAAGAACTTCAGGCAAACATCGAGGAACGTCGGAATGGCATGATTCAAAACTTGAAGACGTTTAATGATACGTATACGTCACGTGACGCTTCGATTAACCAAGAAATTGAAGATTTAAGCGCTGAGATTGAAACGTATTTGGCAGGTGTCGACCCTGTCATGCGTCCGGCACTTCGAAACGAGAACGTCGCCGCATATCGGCAGTACGTGAATGATTTGCGCCCGGTCCGCCTTGCACTTGTCGAGAACGCATCCATCGTCATGGACGCAATCAATCAAGAAGCAGAAGCAGCAAGCCGGGCGATGCAAGCCGAACGTGAACGGACCGTCCTTTTATTTTGGACAATCGTCCTGATTGGTAGCGCGATTGCGATTGGATTAGGTATTTACATCACACGCCTCATCGTCCGTCCGATTCGCGAATTGAACGCACTCATGAGCCGTTCCGGCGCGGGAGATTTGACCGCGGACAGTTCGTATACGTCTCGTGATGAGGTTGGGACGCTCGCCGCTTCCTTCAATCAAATGAATGCGAGCTTACGGACATTGATTGGGAACGTCACGTCGACAGCCGGACGTGTCGCCACGTCGTCTGACGATTTGAAGACGAATGTCGAAGAGACGACGAAGGCGACCGAGATGGTAGCGGTCACGATGGAAGAAATCGCGTCTGGTTCGTTACGTCAATTGTCTCGCGTGAAAGAGTCGAACGGAACGATCACCGACTTGACGCGTGGGATTCATCACGTCTCGAACAGTGCCCAACAGATGACCGAGCTCTCAGACGGTGCGCTTCAAAAAGTCGATACCGGCAATGATTTGATTGAGACGCTCGAGTCCCAGCTCGAGGCGATGAACGAGAAAGTGAAGGCGTTGCAGACGGTCATCGGTCAACTCGACGTCCGCTCGCAAGAGATTGGCGGCATCACGAGCACAATCTCCGGCATCGCGGAACAGACGAACTTGCTCGCCTTGAACGCTGCCATCGAGGCGGCGCGGGCCGGGGACCATGGACGCGGGTTCGCCGTCGTCGCATCAGAAGTTCGGAAGCTCGCAGAGGAGTCGGCCGTCGCGACGAAGCGAATCTCGAGCTTGATTGACGACACGCAGACGGAGACGAAACAAGCCGTCCAGACAATGCACGTCGTCGAAAGTGAGATGGATCATAGCGTCACGAACGTTCAACAAGCGGGTGTGGCGTTCGAGGAGATCAAGCGAGCTATTGAAGAAGTCGGACAAAAAGTCGAGGAAGTGTCGAGTGCAGTCCAAGAGATGGCAGCCGGTGCGACCGAGATTTTGACGTCGGTGCACGAGATTCAAGGCATCACCGAGACGACCGCGACCGAGAACACGTCGGCAGCGACAGAAGAACAGATGGCGTCGATGGAAGAAATCACGGCCTCGGCGCAAGAACTTTCCAACATGGCGGACGAGATGCGCCAGATGACGAAGCGATTCACCGTATAACAAACAGGCAGGTCGGACATCGACCTGCCTGTTTAGCGTGACTCGTATGCAGCAATCCATTGCGCCGGGGTCATCTTCGAGACGAGCTCGCCGATCAGCTCGTACGGGATGTGCTTCACGTTGTTGAAACGAATGCAACTCTTGCCCATATCGAGCTTCGTCGGCACGTCTTCGGCGTAACGTCGTTTGAACCAATCAAGCAATGCTTCGTCCGTGTAGACGCCCATATGATAGACGGCGAGATGCCGCTTTTGGGCGATGACACTTAAAAACGGAAGGCGGTGTGCCTGGTGTGACGTGATACCCGGACGGATATGTCGACAGTGGGACGACGTAGTGGATGCCCGAGCCGTCAGTCGTCTTCTCAAAACCGTCCGGCAGATTCGCGTCAATGACGTCAATCAAGCGGATGAAGGCGTCGAGCCGCTTGTCGTCGACGAGTGTCGCATAATCCATCAGGCGTCGCCTCCTCGTAAAATCTTCGCCATCGCCTTGCCTTTGGCGAGCTCATCGACGAGTTTGTCCAAGTAGCGGATTTCGCGCATGAGCGGCTCCTCGACGTTCTCGACACGGACGCCGCAGACGACGCCTTTGATGAGCGTGCGGTCTTCGTTCATGTGTGGGGCGTCGGCGAAGAACGTGTCAAAGTCGACCTCGGACGCGAGTTGACGCTCGAGCCCGGCCTCGTCGTAGCCGGTCAGCCAGCGGATGATCGTGTCGACTTCGTCTTTCGTTCGGCCTTTCCGTTCGGCTTTCGCGACGTAATGTGGATAGACGCTCGCAAAGCTCGTCGTGTAGATGCGGTGTGCCATAAAATCCCCTCGTTTCGTAGAATGATATCTCTATTTTCTCATATTGTGTGCGATAAAAGACGAAAATAATTTTATTGCAAATGCAACAAAATGAGTTAAACTGAAGGAGTAAAGCTTGTACATATAACATTCGGGAGGCTTGTATGAGAGACCATCTACGAGAGATTGGGATGATTGCCCGTGCGCTCGACTCGATCAGCAACATCGAGTTCAAAGAGCTCGAGCTGACGAAAGGGCAATATCTTTATGTCGTCCGAATCTGCGAAGAGCCGGGCATCATCCAAGAAAAGCTGGCCGAACTCATTAAAGTCGACCGCTCGACGGCGGCACGGGCGATTCAAAAGCTTGAACGGGAAGGGTTCATTCGCCGAGTCGACGACCCGCACAACAAGAAAATCAAGCGACTCCATCCGACCGAGAAAGGACAAGCGGTCTATCCGTTCATCCTCCGCGAGCATGACCATTCGACGGACGTGGCGCTCGCTGATTTCTCCGATCAAGAAGCCGAGCAACTCCTCCGTTTGTTGAGGCGGGTCCGCCATAACATTGAAGGGGATTGGGAAGCGGTCAAGCGAGGTCACAAACGAGAATACTAAAGGGGGATGCCAGATGATCACCATCAAAGCTTGTACACTTGAAGACGTCGACACACTCCGAGACATCAGCATCGAGACGTTCACGGAGACGTTCGAAGCCGAGAACGACCCGGCGCATCTCGCGGCGTATCTCGAGCGGGCGTACAACGTGCCGCAACTCCGAGAGGAGCTTTCAAATCCGGACTCCCAGTTCTTCTTCGCCACGCTCGACGGGGAAGTGGCAGGGTATTTAAAAGTGAACGCCAACAACGCCCAGACCGAGGCCATGGGCGAGGAGGCGTTCGAACTCGAACGGATTTATGTGCGACGGAAGTTCCAAGGAAGTGGCGTCGGCAAGGCGTTGTATGACCAGGCCGTCATGTGCGCGAACGAGCTGGAAAAACGGGAGATTTGGCTCGGTGTGTGGGAACATAACCACAAGGCGCTCGCCTTCTATCGAAAGCAAGGTTTCGTCCAGACGGGAGCGCACACGTTCTATATGGGGGACGACGCGCAAGTCGACTTGATTATGGCCAAGCCGCTTCGTCCGTGACCCATTCCAATACTCCGGATAGATCTTCATAGACGGCGTCAGGGGCCAAGTCAGGCATGTCGAGCGGTTTGCCGTCGCGGTTGATCCACGCCGTGTGGAACCCAAAGTTTTTCGCACCGGCGATATCCCAACCGTTCGAGGATAGAAACAATACCTCGTCCCGCTTCAGTCCGCTATTTTTGAACCAGTGCATATACGCGGCCGGTGACGGTTTCGCTTGTTTGACACCGTCGACGCTGACGAGTTCGTCGAACAGGTCGGTGAACCCGGCGTTATGGATGAGCGCCGTGAGCATCGCGTCCGTCCCGTTCGACAGGACGACGGTCCGTTTTCCGTGGAGTTCGTTCAACACACCTGCGACCTCATCGTACGGTGACAGCTCGGCGTACTTCGCAATCAACGTATCCTCGGTTTCAGGCGTCCACGTCACGTCGGTCGCCGATAAGGCGTACCGCAAGGCGTCGCGCGTGACGACCGAGAAGTCGGCATAGTGCCCCATGATATGACGGGTGAAGAAGTAGTCGAGTTGTTTCGTCCGCCACGCCTGGCTAATCTGGTCACCTTTCCCGGGAAATTGTTCGTCACACGCCGTCTTGATGGAATGGACGTCAAACAACGTCCCATACACATCGAACACGAATGCTTTAATCTGTGGTTTCATAATATCCCTCCTCAAGTCATGTAGCGTCATCTACTCTTTACCCTAGTTGACGTGGCTTAGACGAGGGGAGTCTAGATAGGAGGAATTCGATGTACGTCCCAAAACAGTACGCCGTGAACGACCCGAAGGAAGTCCACGCTTTTTTGAAGACCCATCCTTTCGGCACCGTCGTCACATATGACGGGCAGAAGCCGATCGCGACGCACGTACCGCTCCGTCTGCATGAGGCCGAAGGAAAGCTGTCGTTCACGACGCATATCGCTAAACATAATCCGCAATGGAAAACGATTGAACAACAGACGGTGCTCGTAATCGTCCAAGGCCCGGACGCCTATGTCTCGGCGTCGTGGTACGGCCATGAGGACGTGTCGACGTGGAACTATCAGGCGGTCCATCTCTACGGGAAGGCGACGATCATGACCGAGGCGGAGCTCGAAGACGAATTGGCCGGCCTGCTCCGGGACCATGAAGGGAAGCGGGGAGACGCCGTCGTCTGGGAAGAGCTGTCGGAACCGGTCAAGCGTCAAAAATACGGTGTCGTCGGCTTTCGAATCGACGTCTCGGAAATCGAGGCGGCGTTCAAGCTGAGTCAAAATCGGAACGATCAAGATTATGCGCGCATCGTCTCCGAGCTCGAACAGGAAGGCTGTCCGATGGCGGACGTCATGCGCGAAAAACGGTAAGGCCTGTGTCATTTGACATGGGCTGTTTTTCGTTTCACGTCGAATATCTTGAAGTTCAGATTGACAGCGGTCCCGGATTCATCCTATACTCATAAATGATAATGATTATCAGTGTCGGTGATACATCGTCATAAAAGAGAAAAAGGGGATTACAACGTGAAAAAGCATAAGAAGATGTTACATATGTTCTTGTTCGTCTCAATGTTCATGCTCGTGCTCGCCGGTTGCGGCTCGAACACAGAAGAACCTGCGACGACGGGGGAGAATGAAGAGTCAGCAGAAGGCTACCCAATCACAATCAAGCACGCGCTCGGTGAGACGGTCATCGAAGAGAAGCCAGAACGCGTCGCGACGGTCGGCTGGTCGAACCAAGACGTCGCACTCGCGCTCGGCGTCGTGCCGGTCGGTTTCTCGGCTGCGAACTACGGTGTTCAAGACGGTAGCGGCGTCTTACCGTGGACAGCTGAAAAGCTAGAAGAGCTCGGTGAAGACAACCCGAACGTCTATCAAGACACGGACGGCCTCGACTTTGAAGCGATCGCCGACTCACAGCCGGACGTCATCTTGGCGGCTTACTCAGGCATCACGCAAGAAGATTACGACACGTTGACACAAATCGCACCGGTCGTCGCGTACCAAGAGACGCCTTGGGTCTCTTCATGGCAAGACACGGTTCGTTACAACGCGATGGCGATGGGCATGGAAGCAGAAGGTGAGCAGTTGATTGCCGACACAGAACAGCTCATCGCGGATAAAGCGGCGGAAGTACCGGACATGGCAGGCAAGAAAGGGGCGTTCGTCGCCTTGAGCCCTGGCGATTTGTCGAAGTTCTACATCTACACGACAGGTGACCCGCGCGGTGCCTTCATCGAAGAGCTCGGCATGGAGTACCCGCAAAACATTAAAGATCAACTCGAAGAAGGTAGCTTTTACCTCGAGCTCAGCTCAGAGAACGCCGACATCTTGAACGACCTTGACCTCTTCGTCGTCTACGGGAACGAAGAGACGCTCAAAGAACTTCAAGCGGACCCGCTCTACAGCAAAGTACCGGCCATCGAACGCGGGTCGGTCGTCTTGATCGAAGACAACACGCCGCTCGCGGCAGCCGGGACACCGTCACCGCTCTCGATTGAATACACGATCGATGAGTACGTGAAACTCGTCTCGGAAGCACTCGAGAAAGTCGAGTGAACAAATGAATAAGCTGAAGAAGATGCATTCGCCGAAACGGTTTCCTCTCATCTTGATGGGGGCACTCGTCTTGCTCGTCGTCTGCATGCTCGCTTCACTTGCTTTCGGCTCACGGACAGTCGGATGGGATGAACTGCTTGACGGTTTATTCCGTCCGGCTGTTCAGTCGTATGAAGCGGACATCATCCGACAGCGCGTCGTGCGGACGATTTTTAGTCTCATGTGCGGGGCGGCGCTCGGCGTCTCGGGCGCCTTGATGCAGTCGGTGACGAGAAATCCGATTGCCGACCCGAGCATCCTCGGGGTGAACACGGGGGCGGCCCTCTTCGTCGTCGTCGGGATCGCGTTCTTTAATATCTCGTCGTCGTCGGACTACATTTGGTTCGCGCTCGTCGGGGCGCTCTTGACGGCCGTCTTCGTGTTCGGCATCGGGTCGCTCGGCCGGGGCGGGGCGACCCCGCTCAAACTCGTCCTCGCCGGGGCGGCGACGAGTGCGGCCTTGTCCTCGCTTGTCATGGCCATCATGATCCCGCGCTCGAACGTCATGGACCAGTTCCGGTTCTGGCAAGTCGGCAGCGTCGGCGCCGGCAATATGGATTCGATTATGACGTTTTTGCCGTTCTTTATCGTCGGAATCGTCATCGCCATCCTCGCGGCCCCGTCGTTGAATATTTTAGGGCTCGGGGAAGAGCTCGCTAAAGGACTCGGGGTCCGCATCGGCACGTTCAAACTGATTGCCTCGTTCGCCGGTGTGATTTTATGTGGGGCTGCGACGGCACTTGCAGGACCAATCGGTTTCATCGGACTGCTCGCGCCACACTTGATTCGCTTGACGATCGGGCCAGACGAGCGGCTCGTCATCCCGATGTCAGCGCTCGCCGGGGCAATCCTGCTCACGTTCGCGGACGTGACGGGACGCCTGCTCGGTAGCCCGGGCGAACTCGAAGTCGGGATTGTCACCGCCTTTATTGGGGCGCCGATTTTGATTGCGTTGACGATGAAAGTGAAGGTGCGTGACCTATGATGAAAAAACCTTATCAACCGATGATTCAAAACAGCAGACGGCGTCGGCAACGGACCGTCGTCGTGACGCTCGTCCTGAGCCTCCTCGCGCTCGCCTTGAGCGCATTGATGCTCATGCTCGGCAACACGATTTACCCGGTCGGGGACGTCGTCCGCGTCTTGTTCGGCGCGGACGTGCCGGGCGCGTCGTTTGCGGTCAACACGATCCGCCTGCCACGCATGCTCGCCGGCGTGTTTGCCGGAATCGCGTTCGGTGTCGCCGGGACGGTGTTCCAGACGATGCTCCGTAACCCGCTCGCTAACCCGAACGTCATCGGCATCACGACCGGTTCGAGTGCGGCGGCCGTGTTCGGTATCGTCGTGTTACAGGCGAGCAACACGTTCGTTTCCATCATCTCGGTCATCGGGGGACTGTTGACCGTACTCGCTATCTACTTCCTGTCGAAGAGCGCCGCGTTCTCGATTGGGCGCCTCGTCTTGGTCGGGATTGGCATCCAGGCGATGCTGACGGCCGTCATCAACTATCTCCTGTTGATTAGTCGTCAAAACGACGTCGGGACGGCGATGCGCTGGTTGAGCGGAAGTTTGAACGGCGCCAAGATGGAGACGCTCCCGCCGCTCATGATCACGGTCGCGCTCTGTCTGCCGGTCGTCATCTGGCTCAGCCGTCAGCTCCAGATTCTAGAGCTCGGGGAAATGACGGCGACGTCGCTCGGTGTTCGAACGAACCAGACACGGGTGCTCCTCATCATCGCCTCAGTGCTCATGCTCGCGCTCGCCACGGCGACGACCGGACCGATTGCCTTCATCGCCTTTCTCGCGGGACCGATCGCGAAGCGGCTTGTCGGGGACGGGCGCTCGACGATCATTCCGGCTGGGCTCGTCGGTGTCGTCTTAGTACTCGCCGCCGACCTCATCGGCCAGTTCGCCTTCACGGCGCGCTATCCGGTCGGGGTGATCACTGGCATGGTCGGGGCACCGTATTTGATTTTTCTCTTGATTCGGATGAACCGGAGAGGGGAGTTATAAGCGGAGAGTCACGTCTACGGATGTGACTCTTTTCA
>NZ_JNAA01000029.1:0-49839 GCF_000696055.1 Exiguobacterium sp. AB2 | reverse complement strand
AAACAGTACGAGTACGAGCAGACGGATGAGTTCAAGGACTATCGCCGCAAGCGCTTCGCCATCGACGCGAAAAATAGTCAATTGAAGAACCCGCAAGGTCTGGCGCGCAACAAGACGTCAGACCTGAAAGGCATGACGTTACAGGGCGTGATGGCAATCATTGCGGTCAACCTGAAGCGAATCATCGCCCTTCGAAAAGAAAATACAGGATGAGGGCAAGGAAAAAAGAGGGATTGTCCCGACGTGAGTCGGTTCAATCCCCCTTTTTTCTTTTCACGCTCGGATAGAGCGGAGGTTTTTCAGTGCCCTCCACTATGCGGGGCGTCATTTTTGATTACCATCTCCGCTTTTGGCGGAACGACGGATATAAGTTGAAGTGACCGGTCGCATTCCGCTCTGCCGTTCGTTCGGAAATACGTTCTTGGCACGTTTGGCACATATACGTTTTGGCGGGTTTGTTGCGAAGCCGTTTCGCTTCAAACGACCACGAGTCAATCGTTTCGACTTTATCACAAAGAGAGCACTTTACGCGCATGGTCTCACCTTCCTCTTTCTTGATTATAGCATGATTTCACAATAGAAAAGCAGGGAATGAATGAGGTAAGGGCGAAAGCATTTCATATACCCGTGGAGGAGGGGAGTGTATGGCAAGTAAAGCGATGTTTGAGTTGACTGAAGCGCAACAGGGTGCGTTGAACGACATGCCGTTATCGATATTAGTCGCGTTCGACGAAGCGAAGCGATGGCCGACGACACATGCCATCAGTTGGGTGCAAACCCCGACGCGACAGACGATTCGGTTCGCCCTGACGAAAAACTCACATTTAATCACGCTATTGCGACAAGAAAAAACAGCGAGCCTCGTCTTTATCGAAGACGGCTCGGCGTACAACGCGACGTTATCTCCGGTCGCGGAGTTTGAACCTAGTATCGTTCCGGCGCTACACCTTCGCTTTTTCGAAGGGCGGATCGAGGAAGTTCGGAACATCTCGTTTTACGGCGCCATGTTCGGGCAACCGGAAATCATCAAGACGTACGATGTGGAAGCAGCAGAAAAGTTGGACCGTGAAGTCAAGGAAAGCTTGAACTCCTGATCACCAACAATTTGCGAGGGGCGGCAAAGTCTATGAAAAAAACATATGTGCTCGATACGAACGTACTCTTACACGATCCACTCTCTTTATTTCAATTTGATGAGCACGATGTCGTCATCCCGGCGATCGTCTTAGAGGAACTCGATGGGAAGAAGCGAAACATGGATGAGGTCGGTCGCAACGCCCGAGAGACGGCGCGTGTCCTCGACCAACTTCGGACGACCGCGAAACTGCACGACGGGGTGCCGCTCGAAAACGGAGGCCGGTTGTTCGTCGAGATCGGCCATGAACATTCGGTCGATTTTCCGTTCGACGTCATGACGAATGACAACCGGATCTTGACCGTCGCATTAGGACTTATGAAACAATACGAGCACGACCCGAACCGAAAAGTCGTGGTCGTGTCGAAAGATATACTCGTCCGTGTCAAAGCGGACGCCATCGGCATCGAAGCCGAGGACTATTTGACGGACCATATCGTCGATACGACGAACCTGTATGCCGGGTACCGCGAATTTGAGGTCGACCAAACGCTCATCGACGAATTCTATAAAGTGCGTCAATTGCCTGTGTCGGCCATTTCGAAAAATCAGCTGTATCCGAACTCGTTCGTCGTCTTGAAAAGCAACGTCTCGAAAGCGAGCGTTCTCGCCGTCGTCGACGCGTTGCAACCGATCATCCGGCCTTTATCGCTCGATGCCGACCATGTTTGGGGCATCCACCCGCGTAACGTCCAACAACGGATGGCACTCGATTTACTGCTCCGTGATGACATCCCGTTCGTCACGCTGCTCGGTAAAGCCGGGACCGGGAAGACGTTGCTCGCGCTCGCGGCGGGCCTCTCCCTCGTCGAGGACGAACATCGCTTCAACAAGCTCGTCGTCGCGCGGCCGGTCGTCCCGATGGGGAACGATATCGGGTATCTACCGGGCGAGATGGAAGAGAAACTCCGTCCGTGGATGCAACCGATTTATGATAACTTGGAATTTTTATTCAACGCCAATTCAAAAGACGAACTCGGCAATATCTTGGCCGGCATCAAATCGATTCAACTCGAGGCGCTCACGTATATTCGCGGACGCAGCATGCCGGACCAGTTCATCATCATCGATGAGGCGCAGAACTTGACGAAGCATGAGATTAAGACGATTTTAACCCGTGTCGGCGAAAACTCGAAAATCGTCCTCGTCGGCGATCCGTATCAAATCGACCATCCGTACTTGGATGAGTATTCGAACGGGTTGACGTATGCGGTCGAACGATTCAAAGGACAAAACGTGTTCGGTCACGTCCAACTCGTCAAAGGGGAGCGTTCGTCGCTCGCCCGGTTGGCCGCCGACTTGCTATAACAAAAAACGCCGAGCGCGCGCTCGGCGTTTTCAGCTTGTTGACTAACATCAATCGAATCGCTCGTCCTTCCGGCGCCCACGCTTTCCGCAGGCAATCCCGGAGCCGCATCGCGACTCGCGTCGCTGCTGGGTCTCCGTCGGATTGCTCTCCTGCAGGAGTCGGGTCGCCATCTGACGGCCGTTTTTCTATTTCTGTCGCCATGATATCCGAAACGAACGTCGACATCGTACGTCATCCATTCCGTGTCGGGGTGAGTAGATTGAACTCGTTGAACACAAAAAAGACGAATCAAATCGCAAGGGGCGATTTGGTTCGTCAACATCCTGCGCCGAGATAACGTTCGGCGTTTTATTTTGGCTTTGCAACAAGTGAACGAACGTTTGATTTCTCTAAAAATGCGTTCATCAACATGATGAGCCCGGTGACGACGAACAAAGCCGAAAATCCAAAATGGACGACGATTTGAGATCCGAACAACGGACCGAGCAAATTCCCCATAAACTGGGCGGACTGATTGTATGAGAAGATTCGACCTGTGGCGAAGCTCGGCGTATGTTGCCGCAGCAACGACTGTACGGACGGCAGGAGCGCCGCTGTCGCGAACCCGAGACCGAAGCGTAAGAAGACGAGCTGTGTCGTCGATGTGACGAACGCCTGTGGGATGAGGAGCGCGCTATAGACGATGAGCGCCCAAAACAAGATGCGTTCCGCGCCGAAACGGTCCGACCATTGGCCGAGCCGCGGCGCCGAAATCAGGGCGGCGACTCCCGGGGCCGAGGCGACGATTCCAGCAAGAAATGCAAGCGACGTCGTATACGGATTTAACTCCCGGACGTAAAGCGTCAATAACGGGCCGATCGACTGCGTGGAGAACGTGATTAAGAATGTCGTGACAAACAAGCTGAGTATCAGTTGCGGATGGCGAAGCGAGCGAATAATCGATTTCGTCGAATCGAGTTTTTCACGCGCCACGGGTACGAAGTCTTCTTTGACGAATACGAGTGTGATGAGAAACGTCAAGAAGAGCGCACTTCCTGTAAAGAGAAAAACGGATCGAAGCCCAACCCAGTCAGCGAGCAGTCCGCCAATTAGCGGACCGAGGAGACCACCGGTGATGCCACCGGTCGACAACGTACCGAGCGCCCAGCCACTTTTCTCTTTTGGTGTTTGTGAAGCGACAAGCGTGATGCCGGCCGAGATAAATCCGGAGACGGCACCCATTAAGAGCCGAAGCCCGACGAGTTGATAAATGTCTTGGACGAAACTGATGAGCGTCATGACCGTCGCCATCCCAAGACTCGCTCGGATGAGCATCAATTTACGCCCTTTTTGGTCCGCGAGCCTTCCCCATAGCGGGGAGACGAAGGCGGCGACGAGGAACGTGGCACCGAACGCGATGGCCGACCATGTGACGACATCGTCCGGGTCGTGCACACCCAGCTCTTCAATAAAGAGCGGAAGGAACGGCAACACGAGACTCATCGAGGCGGCCGTCAAGAAACTTCCGAGCCAAACGATGATTAAATTCTTTTTCCATAGTGGCACCGTGAGCGTCACTTCCTTTCGAATGAATCTACATAGGATATATCTTACACTTTATGAAGTAAAAAGTCTAAAAAAAGAGAAGGCAAAAGCCTCCTCATCCGTTGCTGCGGACGACGATATGGTCGACCGAGCGAATGCACTGATTGTCATAGAGCACATATACAGGCCCGTCTGTGAGCACTTTGCCGTCCTTTGAGAATTGAAGATAGACACTGCTCGCTTCAGCGAGCGAGAGCGTCAACGTCGTTTCCCCGTAAAAGCTAACGTGAGTCGCGGTCGCGAGCGGTTCGGCGTTTTGTAAAAACGGTGCGAACGGCATGGCGAACGAATCGCGGAGTGCCGCATCTTTATCGGCACGTGACATCGGTTTGTTATGGTCGATTCGAGCGCCTTGTGTCAGCCCCTCATCCCATGCCTTCCCCATTTTGGCATAATAAGCGTCCTGATCGCTTTCGAGTTCGGAATCAAGTGCCTCGACATTTCGCTTGCGCTCGTCAAAAATCCATACGGTCGGGTCGATTGTCAAAGCGTGACGTACAGCCCCGTCTAACGGAAAAATCATTGGTAGTCCCCCTTTATTCACGGTACACTGTTCATTATACAAGGTTTGGCATCAATTTGTGAACAAGACAGAAACTCGCCTTGAATCGCGACTGTACATTGAATTATGATGAATTATAATGTACAGTTGAGTTATGACAAACAGTCTGTCATTGTACGGAGGAGGGGTCGTAGTGGCGACAAATTTGGCTGCAGTCCAACGGGAGCAAGCGCTTCAATTACTTGAAGCCGATGCGGAGAAAATCCGTTGTTTGATTGAAGTGCAGTTAGAAAACCTAAAAATGCCGAAGTGCCCGCTTTATGAAGAGGTGCTTGATACACATATGTTCGGTCTATCACGCCAAATTGATTTTGCGGTCCGTCTTGGACTCATTTCAGACATTGAAGGTAAAGGACTGCTCGATTCATTGGAACAAAAGTTATCCGCGCTCGCGGAAGCTTCAGAACTATGAACCTTATACTCAAACTGTGCAAGCGGCGCTGTTTGAGTATTTTTTTATAATGGTCAATCGGATTGCTGTACATAAGGAAGTGAACAGATGAAAACGAGATTTCAGTATTTTGATTTTACGTTGTTTATCGCCGTGCTCATGCTCGTCGGCATCAGCTCGGTCATGATTTACAGTGCGAGTGTGTGGAACCGAGGGGATTATGCGAATAGTGGCCTATTTTATCGGCAGCTCATCTATGCCGGAATCGGCGTATTCGTTTATTTAGTGGCGACGCTCTTCCGTTATGAGAACTTTCGGAAGACACACATCTTATATGGTCTTTATGCGTTGACGGTCATCCTGTTGTTCGTCACATGGGCGATGCCACCGTTGAACGGTGCCCGGGCATGGCTCGTCGTCGGTGGTTTCACGATGCAACCGGTTGAGATCGCGAAGTTCGCGCTGATCTTATTGCTCGCGAACTACTATCACCGGCTCTGGAACCATGAGCTAAAAGGGCTACCGGGCCGAATCGGACGGGCCGCCATCGTCAAGAAAGGATGGCGTGCTCAAATCGGGGCGTTCTTCCTGATTCCAATCATTTATTATTTCCTCCCGTATGCCATCGCCATCAACGGGCAACCGGACCACGGGGGACTGTTCGTCCTTGGCGCCATCATGTTCATGATGTGGCTCGCGGTCGGGTCACCACTTCGCATCATCATCCCGGCAATTTTGGCAGGGGTCGGCTTCGTCTATGCGATGTATACGTTCGTCTTCACCGATAATCAGGTGAGTCGTGTCGACGTCGTGTTCAATCCGTTTATGGACCCGGAAGGTTACGGGCACCAGTTGCTCATGTCGATTATCTCCATCGTCCATGGCGGACTGACGGGCGTCGGACTCGGGAACAGTTATCAAAAGTATGGATACTTGCCGGAGCCGGAGACGGATTATATCATGTCCATCATCGCGGAAGAGCTCGGCTTCATCGGCGTCGTGACCGTCTTGACGTTACTGTTTTTCATCGCGTTCCGCGCCATCAACATCGCCAATCATACGGACAACCACTTCGCCATGTTCGTCTCCTTCGGGATCGCGGCGCAGTTGATGGTCCAAACGGCCATCAACATCGGGGCGATGTCGGGTTGGTTCCCGGGTACCGGCGTCACGCTTCCGCTCGTCAGTTACGGGGGGACGTCGCTCATCATGACGATGGGTATTCTCGGTGTACTGAGTAGCATCTCGATGCGGAATCGACATCGGGAAGCGACAAGACGGGCTGAAATTCGTGAAAAGTCAGCAGAAAACGTTCAAAGCTCGTCATTGCATGTAGTAAGGTAAGACTGAAAGGACTACTTTTATGGGGGGAATTCATTTGAAACCAATTAGCAAATTACTAGTAGCCAACCGTGGTGAGATTGCCATTCGTGTATTTCGTGCCGCCACAGAGCTCGGCATGCGCACCGTTGCCATCTATTCACAAGAAGATAGCGGATCGTTACACCGCTTCAAAGCCGACGAAGCGTATTTAGTCGGCTTGGATAAAAAGCCAATCGATGCGTATCTCGATATCGAGGACGTCATTCGAATCGCGAAGCAATCGGGAGCTGACGCGATTCACCCGGGCTACGGTTTCTTGTCAGAGAACATCGAACTAGCACGTCGTTGCCGCGAAGAAGGCATCATCTTTGTCGGGCCGAACGAATCCCACTTGCATGCGTTCGGGGACAAGGTTCGGGCCCGTCAAAACGCGATTGCGGCCGGCCTACCGGTCATCCCGGGTTCAGACGGTCCGCTCACATCGTATGAAGACGCCTTGGCGTTCTCAAACGAGCACGGATTCCCGCTCATGGTCAAAGCCGCGATGGGCGGCGGCGGACGCGGCATGCGCGTCATCCGTTCAGAAGCTGAGATGAAAGATTTGATTGAACGTGCCAAGTCAGAAGCGAAGCAAGCGTTCGGTTCGGACGAAGTGTACATAGAGAAACTGGTCGAACGACCAAAACATATCGAGGTCCAAATCCTCGGTGATGACCACGGTAACATCATCCACTTGTTCGAACGCGACTGCTCGGTCCAGCGCCGTCACCAAAAAGTTGTCGAAGTCGCACCGTGTGTGACGCTCTCGGAAGAGTCGCGCCAAGCGATTTGCGACGCGGCCGTCCAGCTGATGCGCCATGTCGGCTACGTGAACGCCGGGACGGTCGAGTTCCTCGTCACAGAAGACGAGTCGTTCTACTTCATCGAGGTCAACCCGCGCATCCAAGTCGAGCATACAATCACCGAGATGGTGACCGGATTCGATATCGTCCAGACGCAACTCATGATCGCGCAAGGCGAGTCGCTCCACGGTGAAATGATTCACATGCCGAAGCAAGAAGATATCAAGTTGCTCGGTTTCGCGATTCAATCGCGCGTCACGTCAGAAGACCCGGCCAACAGTTTCATGCCGGACACCGGGAAGATTATGGCGTATCGTTCACCGGGCGGGTTCGGGGTTCGCCTTGACGGCGGGAACGCTTATGTCGGGGCTGAAATCTCACCATATTATGACTCGCTCCTCGTCAAGTTGTCGACGCATGGGATGACGTTCGAACAAGCTGCTTCGAAGATGGTCCGTAACTTGAACGAGTTCCGGATTCGCGGCATCAAGACGAACATCCCGTTCTTGATTAACGTGATGAAGCACCAGAACTTTATTAGCGGTGACTATAACACGTCGTTCATCGATGAAACGCCGGAACTGTTCGTCTTCCCGAAACGGAAAGACCGTGGAACGAAGTTACTCAACTATATCGGCGACGTCACGGTGAACGGATTCCCGGGCGTCGGATTGAAAGACAAACCAATCAGTCGCTCGGTCCGGATTCCGCACGACCTTCCGGCCGAGGCGAAGCCGGGCTCGAAACAAATCTTGACGGAGCTCGGTCCGACCGGTCTCGCCGATTGGGTCAAACGTCAGCCTGAGCTGTTATTGACCGATACGACGATGCGCGACGCCCATCAGTCGCTCCTCGCGACCCGGATGCGCACGCAAGACATCTTAAATATCGCGGAGCCGACGAGCAAGCTTATGCCGGAACTGTTCTCGGTCGAGGCGTGGGGCGGGGCGACGTTCGATGTGGCGTACCGTTTCTTGTCAGAAGACCCATGGGTCCGACTCATGCGCCTGCGTGAACGGATGCCGAACGTCTTGATTCAAATGCTCTTACGTGGGGCGAACGCCGTCGGATACAAAAACTATGCCGATAACGTCATCGAGAAGTTCGTCCACGAGGCGGCGTATGCCGGTGTCGACGTCTTCCGAATCTTTGATAGTTTGAACAACGTCGAATCGATTCAATTGGCAATCGATGCGACGCTTCCGACAGGGAAAGTCGCCGAGGCGGCAATCTGTTATACAGGTGACTTATATGACGGCAACCGGCCGAAATATCACTTGCCGTATTACGTCGACTTGGCGAAGAAACTCGAAGCGAGCGGGGCCCACATCCTTGCCATCAAGGACATGGCCGGCCTGCTCAAACCGGAATCGGCGTATGCGCTCGTCTCGGCATTGAAAGATGCCGTTGACTTGCCGATCCACTTGCATACGCATGACGCTTCGGGCAACGGAATCTTCACGTACGCCCGGGCGACCGATGCGGGCGTCGATATCGTCGACGTGGCGGCGAGCTCGATGTCAGGGATGACGTCGCAGCCTTCAGGCGGCAGCTTGATTTATGCGCTTGACCATCACGCACGTCAACCGAAAATCGATGCGAAGCATTACGAGGTCATCAGCGACTACTGGCAAGATGTGCGTCATAACTACGAGCCGTTCGAGAGCGACATGCGCGCTTCGAACCCGTCGGTATATGAGCACGAGATGCCGGGCGGACAGTACTCGAACTTGCAGCAACAAGCGAAAGCGGTCGGATTGGGTGACCGTTGGAGCGAAGTGAAGGCGATGTATGCCCGCGTCAACATGTTGTTCGGAGATATCGTCAAAGTAACACCGTCGTCGAAAGTCGTCGGCGACATGGCGCTCTTCATGGTCCAACATAACTTGAGCGAACAAGATGTGATTGATCGCGGTCACCAACTCGACTTCCCGGATTCGGTCGTCGAGATGATGCGTGGCGAGCTCGGGACGCCTCCAGATGGTTTCCCGACCGATGTGCAACAAGCGATCTTGAAAGGGGAGAACCCGCTCGAGGTTCGTCCTGGCAAGTTGATTGAACCGTATAATTTCGAAGCGGCGCGGACGGAGCTGTTCGAGAAGTTCGAACGTCCGGTCACAGACTTCGAGTTGCTCGCCCATGCGCTTTATCCAAAAGTGTATGACGACTACGTCAAACATACGAACACGTACGGTGACGTCTCGGTGCTCGACACGTTGACGTTCTTCTACGGATTGAACGTCGGTGAGACGATTCAAGTCGAGATCGAGACAGGGAAAACGCTCATCATCAAGCTCGTCCAGGTGAGTGCGCCGAACGAGGATGGCATCCGTCTTGTCTCGTACGAGATGAACGGGGTACCGCGTGAAATCGAGATTAAAGACGTGAACGTGAAATCGGCGACGACGAGCCGTCCGAAAGTCGACCGGACGAACCCGAAACAAGTCGGAGCGTCGATGCCGGGCTCAGTGTTGAAAGTACTCGTCGAACCGGGTAGCCGTGTCCACCGCGGGGAGCAACTGCTTGTCACGGAAGCGATGAAGATGGAAACGACCGTCCAAGCCGCTCAGGACGGGGAGATTAAAGCGATCCACATCAAGGAAGGCGACACAATCCAAAGTGACGACTTGTTAATTGAGTTTGTATAATGGGAAGAAGCATAGCATGGCTATGCTTCTTTTTTAGATGGGAGAGGGAAAGATGAGACGAGTTTGTTGGTTCCGGTCCGATTTTCGGTTGCATGACAACCATATGTTGCATCGTGTCTTGAAAGACGCGGAGGAAGGCGATGAAGTGGCGTTCGTGTTTTGGCTGAATCCGAAATACTGCGACCCGTTCGATACGCGGCATGACTATTACTTCTCGACGATGAAGCGTTTCATGGACGAATTAGAAGAACGCGACCTCGGGCTTCATGTGATTGTGGCCGAGACGGAAGATGATTTTGTCGACCAACTCGGAGCGGTGGGGGCGCTTTACTTCAATGCGGAGTATGTCGAGCCGTTCAAACAGCGAGACGACAACGTCATCAAGTTACTCGGGGATGAGGTGCTCGTCGTCCGGTTGCTCGATCGACACTTGTTCGCACCGAACGCCTTCACGAAAAAAGACGGTGATCCCTATAAAGTGTACACTCCGTTCAAAAAGGCGGCCTATGAAGAGGTGCCGCCAAAACCGTATGAAGTGAGTCGTGACAGTTTGAAACGACTTGTGACGTCAAAAAACGAGGTACCGCCTGAACTGAAGAAACAGTTCGACCGGTGCGAGCGGGAATGGAAAGCGCTCGGGGAGACGGCTGCGAAACACCGGTTGACCGACTTCGTGAACGAACGGATCAACCAGTATGACGAGGACCGTGACGTTCCGTCCATCGCCGGGACGAGCCGTCTGTCCCCGTATTTACGGACCGGCGTCTTATCGATTCGGACCGTCGCCGACGCCGTCTTGTCGGCACCGAAGTCGAAAGGACGTGACACGTATTACGACGAACTGTTGTGGCGCGAGTTCTACTACATGATTATGGTCCAATTCCCAGGGCTGAAAGACCGGCCGTTCAACGACAAGTATAAACACCTCGACTGGGAGGACAACGACGAACAGTTCGACCGCTGGTGCCGAGGGGAGACCGGTTATCCGATCGTCGATGCGGCGATGCGCCAAATGAACGAGACGGGTTGGATGCACAACCGTTTACGGATGATTGTCGCCTCGTTCTTATCAAAACATTTGCTCATCGATTGGCGCAAAGGGGAGCGGTATTTCGAACGGAAGTTGATCGACTATGAGGCCGCCTCAAATATCGGGGGCTGGCAATGGGCCGCGTCGGTCGGAACGGATGCGGTTCCATACTTCCGCATCTTTAACCCGACGACGCAGTCGGAGAAGTTCGACAAAGACGGGACGTTCATCCGGAAGTTTGTGCCTGAGCTGGACCATCTCGACGCGAAGGCGATTCATTTCCCTGATGCAAGCGAACGGGACGGGTACGTCGACCCGGTCGTCGACCATAAAGAAGCACGGGCAAGGGCGCTCGAACGCTTTAAAGACGCGCAATAAAAAAGCCTCCCGAATAGACGGAAGGCCAGAGACGGACCAGGTCGCAAAAGCGACTTGGTCCGTTTTCGCATTAGCTGATGTTTTGTTTCGAGGCATCATGACTCGCTTGGGCCCGATACGCATGATACGCCAAGTAGGAGATAATCCCGAAATAGCACGTGATCAAGAAGGCGTGAAGGAGCGGCACGTAAGTCGCGTGCCCGCCGAGAACGATCCACGCCCCGGTGCCGACTTGGAGCATGATGAAGAAGAACGAGGCCCACATGCCACGCTCGACAAGACGGTTCGTCTCACGGCGAGCCAAGTAGAGGACGTAAAGCGTGTAGAAGACGAGCAACGCGGCCATGGCGCGGTGACCCATCTGGACCCACGATTCGAACGTCCATACCTCTTGCGCACAAATCGGCCAGCCGACGCAAGAGTACGTTGCGCCGAGGTGCCGGACGTATGCCCCGGTGTAGACGACGACCATCGTGTAAATCGTCAATCCGTACAGATGGATTTTCAATTTTTCAGACACGGTCTTATGCACCCGTTCTCCCTCGAATAAGAGAATCGTCAAGATAAGTAAGGATGCGAACGAGACGAGCGAGATGCCGAAATGGAGGGCGAGGATCGCGTCCGACTGTTGCCAAATGACGGCGCCGGCTCCGATAATCGACTGAATCAACATGAAGATGAACGCGAGGAACGCGAACACTTTGACGTCGAAGCGGTTTTTCACGACCGCGAACGTCCAAATCGTCAAGGCGATGATCAGCAGTCCTTCAATCCCGGAGACGACCCGGTGACTGTATTCGATCATCGTCTCGACGCTCGGGTTCGTCGGGATCAGTTTCCCGTGACAGAGCGGCCAGTCCGTGCCGCAGCCGTCACCCGAGTCCGTCTTCGTCACGGTTCCACCCATGATGAGGACGAGCATCATCCCGAGGGTGACAAACCCTGAGAATAGTGCGAGTTTTTTATGCATTCGTTACCACCTGCTTTTGAGAAAAATCACGACAATTGCGCCTTGTAAGTTCTTATTTTTTTCGCCATACTTATTATACGGGTTTCAATCCAAAAAACGAAACGGAAAAGCTTGCAATCGCTATCAAAATCGCTATTCTAGTATTAGTAATGGGTTTTTGGTGTGACAATTATCACACGTTCGTCACAAAAAACTCGCTATTTTACAAGCATAAACGACGTATTCTTTTTAAAAATATGGTATCTTTGTTATGAGTTAGGTGTACTTTGCTTATATTGTGTTTTTTTGTGAAAAGAATACGAGGATTTCGTGATTATGTGGGGGGGTCAGTATGACAAAAGTCAACCCAGGAATGACGGTAGAAGTAGAATATACAGAATCCGCCTCATTCCGTGACTATGTTGCTCTCGCAAAAATGGGAATCGTCCGCGCTAACTTATTGTTAGTGTTTGCCGGTTTCTTTGTAGCAGCAACATACCAGAGCGATACGCCCGTACTTTATTTATTTGAAGTATGGCCGCAGCTCTTATTAACCATGTTAGGCAGCGCACTCGTCATCTCCGGGAGTTGTTACCTAAACAACTTCGTGGACCGTGATATCGATTACTTGATGGGACGTACGGACAATCGACCGAGTGTCACCGGGAAAATTTCAGGAGAACGTATTTTACTCCTCGGATTGACGCAACTCGCGGTCGGGACATTCATGTTATTGATTGTGTCGTATGTGGCAGCAGTATTCGGTTTAATCGGGGCATTTTTTTATGTCGTCATCTATACGATGTGGCTGAAACGGACGCACACGTTGAACACGGTCGTCGGCAGTATTTCGGGAGCGGTTCCGCCGCTAATCGGATGGGCCGCAATCGACCCAGCGCTTCATATTGATGCGTGGCTCATGTTCCTCGTCATGTTCTTATGGCAACCGCCGCACTTCCTCGCGCTCGCGATGCGTCGCGTTGAAGAATATCGGGCAGCCGGCATTCCGATGCTTCCTGTCGTGAACGGTTTTGCCATTACGAAACGCCAAATCATTTGGTGGATCGCGACGCTCATTCCAGCATCGCTCCTGTTCATGCACTACGGTACAGTCTACGTGATTATCGCGGCCGTGCTCGGGGGGTACTGGTTGTATCTCGGTTTGAAAGGATTTAAAGCCGAGGACGAAATCAAGTGGGCCAACAAAATGTTCTTTTATTCATTGATTTATTTAGTCGTGTGGATTGTCGCTCTCATGTTGACGGCGTTGCCTTCGTCATGATGGCACGTTTAATCGCACTCACTATATAGATACTTTTGCACATCATTTTGGGAGAAAGTGGGGATTGTTGTGAAATCATTTAAGAAGCTTCTGTTTGGCATCGTCCCGATGATGATGTTTGCACTCCTGTTATCAGGGTGTGGCGTTGAGGGATTGTCTGTATTGCGGCCGATGGGAGAAGGAGCTGAGATTCAGCTTCGCATCATTCTCATCAGTTTGGCACTCATGCTCTTCGTACTCGTCATCGTTACGGTTATTTACGTGTACGTCCTTATAAAGTTCCGTCGGAAAGATGATTCGATTCCGAAGCAAGTGGAAGGAAGTAGTACGCTCGAATTGATTTGGACAGTCGTTCCAATCATCTTACTTATCATTCTCGCTGTACCGACGATTACGACGACCGTCGAGCTCGCGAAAGCGAAAGAAGCGAAAAAAGAAGAAGAAATCAACGTCACGGCGAACCTTTACTGGTGGGAGTTTGAATATCCGAACGCCGGTGTCGTCACAGGTCAAGAACTCGTCATTCCGACTGGTAAACGAGTCGGCATCAACTTGACGTCAAAAGATGTCATCCACTCGTTCTGGGTACCGGCCTTGTCTGGTAAGACCGATACGAACCCAGGACTCGATAATGAGATGTGGCTCCATGCGAACGAACCAGGTACGTTCTACGGGAAATGTGCCGAGCTTTGCGGTCCGTCACACGCCCTCATGGACTTCAAAGTCATCGCGCTCGACCAAGCGGATTACGATCAATGGCTTGAAGACATGAAAGCGAAGCAAGATGAAGACGCGGAACGCCTCACAGCGAACAACGAAAACCTCACAGTCGGCGAAGCCGTATACGTCGAGAGCTGCTTGAGCTGTCACGGTGGTGGGAAAGTTGCGCCGAGTTTGACGAACTATGGGGATCGCGAATGGTTGGCTGGCTACCTCGAGAACAACGAGGAAGAGTTGAAGCAATGGATTCGTGACCCGCAAAGCTTGAAACAAGGCGCGCTCATGCCTGGCTTCACGGAAGGCCAAATCAGTGATGAAGAGTTAGACGCACTCGTTGACTTCTTGTACGATCAGAAGATTGACTAACGGGAAAAGGGGGATTTCACGTGGCACAGACCACTGCATTGCAGCAATCGCGTAAATACAATGGCCTTATGGACTGGATTACGACGGTTGACCACAAAAAGATCGGTATTTTGTATTTGTTCTCAGGGATTTTCTTCCTCCTTCTCGGTGGAATTGAAGCGTTACTCATTCGTTGGCAACTCGTTCGTCCGATGAACGACTTCGTCAGCGGTGAGACGTTTAACCAATTGATCACAATGCACGGAACGACGATGATTTTCCTAGCGGCGATGCCGATGCTCTTCGGTTTCATGAACGCCGTCGTACCGCTTCAAATCGGGGCACGCGACGTCGCGTTCCCGTTCATTAACTCACTTGGATTCTGGTTGTTCTTCTTCGGTGGCGTCATGCTCAACTTGAGCTGGTTCTTCGGCGCTGCACCGAACGCAGGGTGGACGGCTTATGCGCCGCTCTCGACACAACCGGAAGCGACGGGCGTTGACTTCTATGCGCTCGGTCTTCAAATTTCAGGTTTTGGTTCACTCATGGCCGGGATTAACTTCCTCGTCACGATTTTGAACATGCGTGCACCGGGCATGAAGCTCATGCGCATGCCGCTCTTCACATGGACGACGTTCGTCGCTTCGGCTTTGATCGTCTTCGCATTCCCGCCACTTACGGTCGGATTGTTCATGTTGATGTTCGAACGACTGTTCGGAGCCGTTTACTTCAACCCGGCGATGGGCGGAAACGTCATCATCTGGGAACACCTCTTCTGGATTTTCGGTCACCCGGAAGTATACATTTTGATTTTACCGGCTTTCGGTATTTTCTCGGAAATCATCCCGACGTTCGCACGTAAACGCCTCTTCGGTTACACGACGATGGTATTTGCGACGATGCTCATCGGTTTCCTCGGATTCATGGTTTGGGTCCACCATATGTTCACAGTCGGTCTCGGACCGGTTGCCAACTCAATCTTCGCGGTCGCGACGATGGCGATCGCTGTCCCGACCGGGGTTAAAATCTTTAACTGGTTGTTCACGCTCTGGGGCGGCCAAATTAAGTTCAACGTCGCGATGCTTTATTCGGTCGCATTCATTCCATCGTTCCTCGTCGGAGGGATGACAGGGGTCATGCTCTCGGTTGCACCGGCGGATTATCAATACCATGATAGTTACTTCGTTGTCGCTCACTTCCACTACGTAATCGTAGGTGGGGTCGTCTACGGACTGTTTGCTGGACTTTACTACTGGTTCCCGCTCATGTTCGGTAAGGCACTCTCTGAGAAGCTCGGCTATTGGCAGTTCTGGTTGTTCTTTATTGGCTTCCACTTGACGTTCTTCCCTCAACACTTCCTCGGATTGTTCGGGATGCCACGCCGCGTCTTCACATACCTTCCGAACCAAGGGTTTGAAACGATGAACTTACTGTCGACAATCGGTGCCTTCTTCATGGGTGTGTCGACGATCATCTTGCTCGTCGCAGTCGTGAAAGCATTCATGTCGAAACAAGTTGTCAAACCAGACCATTGGGAAGACGGTCGTACATTGGAGTGGACACTTCCCGTACCGACGCCAGAGTACAACTTCGCGCAAACGCCACTCGTCAAAGGTCTCGATACGTTCTGGCTCGAGAAGATGGCTGGCAACAAACGGGTATCTGTCTCTGAACCGGTGACAGACATTCACATGCCGAACAACTCGTTGATTCCGTTCTTCATGTCACTTGGATTGTTCATCGCCGGTCTTGGCGCGATTTTCCAAAAGGACAACATGATCATCGGTTGGTCGCTCATCGCATTCGGTTTACTCATGACATTCGTATCGATGTTCCTCCGTTCATGGATCGACGATCACGGATACTACATTCCAAAATCACAAGTCGAAGCGGATTTGAAAGCGATTCGTGAGAAAGGAGAACAATAAATGGCACATGCAGTTGAAAAACACCTGGTAACCGGCCTTCCGGCCAATCCAGAGAAAGCCACGCTGGATGGGAAAAATAAATATGTGGCCTTCTGGTTCTTCCTTGGTGGAGAGACCGTTCTCTTCGCCTCGCTATTCGGAACGTATGTCGGCCTATTGAACTCTGGTGCGCCAGAGGAACTCCGCTCGTACAATATCTTTGAGATGGGGCTCGTCTTCTTCATGACGATGCTCCTCCTCACGAGTTCGCTTACGAGCGTGCTCGCGATGATGAATATGAAAGCGAACAACCCTGGCCGCATGAAGTTCTGGTTGATCGTCACGCTCGTTCTCGGTGCGGGCTTCCTTGCAGCTGAGATTTACGAGTTCATTCACTACTACCATATCGGTCATACGTTCACGTCGAGCGCGTTTGGTTCAGCGTTCTACACGCTCGTCGGATTCCACGGCGCGCACGTTACGTTCGGTCTGCTCTGGATTGGGACGCTTCTCATCCGGAACTGGAACCGTCCAATCGATGTGTACAACGCACCGAAGTTTTATGTGTCGAGCCTGTATTGGCACTTCATCGATGTCGTCTGGGTTTTCATCTTCTCGATCGTCTATCTCCTAGGGATGGTGAGCTAATATGGAAAAACGTCCAATGAACGAATCGCACAAGCAGTTAGAACTCGAAGTAAAAGCCGAGTCGAAACGCGAATATCAGCTCCAGTTGATCAGTTTCGCCATGATGATTTTACTCACATTCCTAGCGTTCGGCGCTGTGTACGCTGAACTCATGCCGGTGTGGGCGGCGGGTGGTTTCTTGATTATCCTCGCCATCATTCAAGTGTTCTTGCAGTTGTACATGTTCATGCATATGAACAACCGTGGTAACACATGGATCGTTGGGATGATGTGGCTCGGCATTTTTGTCGCCATCATCACGGTAGCGGCACTTCGTTTGCTCATTTGGTAAATGTGACAAAGGATTGAACATCTGTGGAAACACAGATGATTCGGTCCTTTTTGCTTTACTTCAAAAATAAAGGAATAGTAATCTTGAAGTGAACGGTTTCATCGGTTTGGGAGAGAGAAAAGGGGTGAAGGGATGCTCTGGAATACATCAGAGCTACTCAGGCAGTTCGATTGGATGACGCTTTGGAGTCCATTCTTCGGATTGCTCATGGTAGGACTGTACGTCCTGTACGCGGTCGTCACAGAGAAAATGGCGAAGCGGGGATATGAGTCGACCACGTTGTTGCAAAAGTTCAGTATGCTATTTGCCATCGTTTTGTATTACATCGGATTCGGAAGCCCGGTCGACGTGCTCGCGCACATCATCTTCTCGGTGCATATGTTCCAAATGGTGCTCGTCTACGTGCTCGCACCGGCGCTCGTCGTCTACGGGTTGCCGTATTGGGTATTTGAAAAATTATTTAGCTATAAAGTGATTGGGCCGACATTCAAGTTCATGACGAAGCCGCTCATCGCGCTCATCTTGTTCAACGCGTTATTCACGTTGTATCATATGCCATTCATCTTCGATTACGTGTTGACGAATTATGAAGTCCACCGTATTTTCCACGGTGCGCTCGTCGTCTTCAGTTTGACGATGTGGTATCCGGTGATCGCACCGTTCCTCTCAGAGGAAGAAGAAGGCATGTCCGATTTGAAACGGATGGTATACATCATCGCCAACGGGGTGCTTTTGACGCCCGCATGTGCGCTCATCATCTTTAGTCATAATATCCTTTACGATGCGTACACGGACGTCGAGACGTTCGCGACAGTACTCGGCTACTGTATGCCGAACGGCGACGTGTCAGGACTCGATTTGAACGCGCTCATGGGTGCGACGAATAGTGCGCTAGAAGACCAACGCTTCGGCGGGGTATTGATGAAGCTTGGTCAAGAACTCGTCTACGGCTTCTTCTTCGGTTGGACGTTCTTTGGCTGGGTTCGCCGCACGAAGTCGCTCGCGCTCGAGGAAGGCATGTCGTTCTCGCCGCAAGAGCAACAAGAGAAAAAATGAGTTAAGGCAAAGGGGAAACAACGATGAATTATCTTGCATTGATTAGTGTTTCATTCATTGTGCTCAGCGCGATTTTAGTCGCCATCGGCTGGGTCATCATCGCACGGGACCGCCGTGACATCGAGAAGCACAAAAAAGTCATGACGGCCGCAGCGGTGGCCGCCACGACGTTCTTCATTCTTTACGTGTCACGCACCATCTTCGTCGGCAACACGGCGTTCGGCGGTCCGGACAGCATCAAACCATATTATTTGGCGTTCATGATTTTCCATATCTTACTCGCGACGACGGGGGGCGTGCTCGGTTTGATCACGCTCTACCTCGGTTATAAAAACAAAGTCGCAAAACACCGCAAGATTGCCCCGAAAGCCTCGGTCGTCTGGTTCTTCACGGCGATTACCGGTGTCACGGTATACGTTCTCCTCTATGTCGCGTTCGAGCCGGGTGAGACGACGAACGTCTTCCGCGCCATTATCGGAGGGTGACCCAAGAGAGGGGGATGAGGATGAAACGGAACAGTTATATGACGGTCGGTTTGACGGTAGCCGTCCTAATCACCATCGGCGTCGCATCTTATTTCTTATTCTTTAAACAGGACGATTTGCCGGTCATTCAAGAACCGACACCGTTCACACTCACGAATGCACTAGATGGTGAGACGTACAACTCCGACAACGGGAAAGTAAAAGTGATTACGTTCTTTTACACGAACTGTCCGGACATCTGTCCGCTCACGCTCCGGGACTTTATGAAACTCGAGCAAGAGTTGAAGGCCGACGGATTGTATGGGACCGATGTCGAACTCGTCGCCATCACGGTCGACCCGGAAGTCGATACGGTACCGGTGCTTGAAAATTACGGTACCGCCTTTCAAGCGGAACCGACAGGATGGAAAGTGTTGACGGGTGAGAAAGCGGACATCGACCGCATCACGCGCCAGCTTCAATTCTATTATTCGAAGGCGAACAGCGGGCTCGTCACGCACGCCACGACGATGTATATCGTCGATCGACAGCATGACGTGCGGGCCGTCGCGCAAATGGCGACGACAGGAGATCAGCCGGTCGATATCGAATCTATCATGGAGGACGTGAACGTGCTCGTTGCTGAAAAGGAGTGAAGACGATGAACGATACGATGGCTGTGATTGGGAACGATTATTCGTATGGAGATGTGACGATTGCGGAACGGGCGATTGAGGGTTTGATTGCATGTAGTGCAATCGAGTTCGGCTTGGCTGAAGTGAAAGTCGTTTCTTTGTCGAAAGATCGCTACGATTATCAAGTGATCGCACCGCTCTCGCTCGTAGAGGCGGAACGGTTGTACCGTTACATCCGAGATCAATTCGATTTGTTGCTCGGGCAAGTCGACGTGACGATTAACGTCATCGCGACGTAACGAAAGGAAGGGGCCAAAGCGCGGTCCTCGGATTGTTGACGAACAGAATGTTTTCGCTCATCCTCTTGACGCCTCCGCTATCCTAGGGCGAGCAGGGAGCCGCATCGGGTAACGCTGCTGGGTCTCCCTCCGCTCGCTATTGTCTACGGCGCCGTCGGATGAGCGCCGCGAGAGGCCGCCTTTGTGCGGCCTCTCGTCTTTGCGTTTCTTCAATTTTTCTGTCGGGCCGTGCGCCTCGGGACCATTGAACCCAAAGAAGACGAACCGAATCGCAGGTCACGATTCGTCTCATCCACAGCTCGGGGGCAACAGCGTAGTCCTGTTTTCTTTGTACCTATATTTTCCATAAGTGAACTCTGTTATGATTAGGAAAAGAGAAGACTACCAGCACATCCGTTCGATACGAGGAGGAAGAAGGATGGGAAAAGAAGCGTTAGTCGTCATTGATCTTCAAAACGATATTACGAAAAATTACAAAACCGTGATTATAAACGTCAATCACTCGATTGATTGGGCCGTCGAGCATGACGTGCCGGTCGTCTACATCCGTCATGAGAATCTCTCGGCAGGGACGAGGACGTTTAAAACGGGTACTGCGGGGCCGAGCTCGTCCCGGACTTGAAGGTGGTGTCTGACCACGTCTTCACGAAATATAAAGGAAACGCGTTAACGAGCGAAGCGTTCGCAACCTTCATCGAGCAGCATGAAGTCGAGACGTTCTACATCACCGGGGCGGATGCCATCGCCTGCGTGAAGTCGACGTGTTACAACATGCGAAAATCAAACTATGATGTTCAAGTCTTGTCCGATTGTATAACAAGTTATGATCAAAAGAAGATTGCCGAGATGATTCAGTATTATGAAGGGAAAGGCTGCAAGATTATTCGAGTGGAGGACTTACCTGCTTGACTTGGGGGTTGAACATGACGGGATACGGACTCTATAGGGGGTCCTTTTTCGTTGACAGACATTTGTCTTCAAATGAAAAACCCCTTTACGATTAAAGGGGTTTGACTTCTAATGTGTCGGCGAGAGCCGTCAAGCGACGCTCGCAGTCGCGGACAATCTCTTCCGGAAACTCTTCGTCATATTCGACGCCGTGTGGGTAATAGTGTTTCCCGAGAATCGGTGTCAACATTTTTACGACAGCGTGACGGTCCTCGATTTGGCCTTCAATCGCGTAGACCGGTAAGCGAAGGTAGAACGTCTCGCCCGTCGATTGCTTCTCATATTTCATATCATACGTCGCACGCTCATAGTCCCAAGCGCCTTCACGGATGAAATGATGATGATCCATGATCGTCTCGAGCAAACCGAAGCGGATCTCTTTTCCCTCGATGTGGAACTGCTCAAATTTCATCATAATCCCCCTTTTTTCAATAAACCTCATATGTCATCATATCATATCCAAAAACATTGTTGGAATAACGTGTGTTCAAATTGTGAAAAAAAGATGAACGGTCAACGAAGCGTCTCGAGGTAGGCGTCAATCTTCTCTGCCAAGCGGACTCCGAGCGGCATCAGGCCTTCTGAACCGAAGAAGACGTTGAACTCGAGGATATAAAAGCCTTCGGCGGTGACGATGACATCGAACGCCGCGTGGTTGATGTGCAACGTCTTCGCAATCTCGAGCACTTCGTCGACGACGTCTTGCGGGATATCGTCATATGAGAAGTGAGCGCCTTGGGCGACGTTGTTTAGGAACGCCTCGCTGACACGCCAGTAGGCGCCGGCGACGTCTTCGCCGATGATGATGATGCGAAGGTCACGGTCGTTCGGGATATATTCTTGTACGTAGAACGTATCGTGTTTCTCGACATACTCGAGCCAGTCTTGCTCCTGTTTGATGAGCCAGACGCCTTGCCCCATCGACGATTTTGCCGTCTTGGCGACGAACGGATAGGTGAACTCCTCGAGCACGCGTTCAATCGTGTACGCGTTCTTTCCGTAAATGAGGGTCTTTGGGATGCGGTCCGGGAACGTCGCCTTGAACGCCCGCGTCATCTCGATTTTATCGTGGCCGAGGTGATACGTCGCTGGAGACGGATAAATCGGTTTATTTAAACCGTAGATGATGGAATTGACCATCCAATATTCGGGGAACAAGACGAGTTCAGCGGCGCGTACTTTATCGAGTTGGTCAAAGTAGTATTCTGGTTTCGCGTAGTCGGTTTTGATGCCGGCCGAGCGAATCATATTGAACGAGACTTTTTTCATCGGACACCGTGCAGGCACGGTGATTCACTTCCTTTCTGTTCTGAACGCATGAGTCACATTCAATTATAAAGCCGATTGCTCACAGAGGGAATCAATTGTGGTAAAATCATGTCAGAAAGGGTGAAAGCCATGATTATCACTGAACAGACGATCGTACTTCTCGACCAGACCGAAACGTTGGCCGAATGGATTGAGTCGAGCGAGTCGTTCCAAACATATATCACGACGAAGCGGGCACGCCTGGCGTCAGACGAGGCGCGTGACGTAGAGCGTGAGTTTTTACGCATGAAAGAAGATTACGAGTACGTGCAGCGGTTCGGCAAACATCACCCGGACCATGACCGAATCAAAAAAGAGATGCATCTCGTCAAGCGTCGGCTCGACGTCCAACCGGAAGTGGCCGCTTTCAAGAAAGCGGAGCGGAATTTGGACAAACTGCTCGGGGAAGTGAGCGGCTTACTGGCCCACTCCGTATCCCCGAAAATAAAAGTCCCGACGGGCAACCCGTTCTTCGATGAGGGTGGCTGTTCCGGCGGAGGAAGCTGTGGCGGAGGAGGCGGAAGCTGTGGATGTGCTGTCTAACTCGTTTGAGCTGAACGGACGCATCGGCCTTGTCGTGTACGTCCAGTCGCTTAAACAAGTGAAAGTGCTCAGACGATACGCGAACTTGTATTATGTGTCGAAACGGGAGAAGTATGCCTTTTTGTATACGGACTTGGACGGACACGAGGCGGTCATCGAGCAAATGCGGGCGTTGCCGTTCGTCGAGGACGTCGTGCGTAGCGAACGGCCGTTCATCGCCGAGACGTATGCGCCGAAACAGAAATAAAACGAAACAAGATGAAGGTGGCGACACCTTCATCTTTTCTGGTGGGGGAGAGAACCATGCGCGTCATTTCAGGAGAACGCAAAGGGACACGATTAAAAGCGGTCCCGGGGTCGGCGACACGTCCGACGACAGATAAAGTAAAAGAATCGTTATTTAACATCATCGGTCCTTATTTCGCGGGGGGAGACGCGCTCGATTTGTATGCCGGAAGTGGCGGGCTCGGAATCGAAGCGCTCTCCCGTGGCTGTGACCACGCGGTGTTCGTCGACAAGCAGACGAAGGCGATTCAGACGATTCAAGAGAACTTGCGCGTCACGCGCTACGAAGCGAATGCGACCGTTTATCGTCAAGATGCACGACAAGCGCTCGACGAGCTGATCACGAGCGGACGAGAATTCAAGCTCATTTTCATGGATCCACCGTATCACGCCGAAGCACATGAGACGTTTTTGCAGCTCATCGAGGCGAACCACCTCCTGACCGATAACGGGGTCGTCGTCTGCGAACATGGGAGTGAGGCCGAGTTGCCGGAACGTGTCGGGCGACTCGAAAAAATAAAAGTTCAGCGCTACTCAGACGTGATCACGATCAGTTTTTATGAGTACGCATCAACTGAGGAGTGAGAACATGTCCAAACGCATCGCCATCTGTCCAGGAAGCTTTGACCCGATTACGAACGGTCATTTAGATATCATCGAGCGCGCCGCGGCCATCTTTGACGAAGTGATTGTCGCCGTCCTCGAAAACTCGAGCAAAGCACCGTTATTTGACGTCGAGGAGCGGCTCACGCTCATCCGTGACGTGACGACACATTTGCCGAACGTGACGGCCGACGCGTTCGGCGGTTTGCTCGTCGAATACGCCGCCGAGCGGGAAGCGGCGACAATCGTCCGAGGCTTGCGTGCCGTTTCCGACTTTGAGTATGAGTTGCAAATCGCGTCCATTAACAAAAAGTTGAACGAAGACGTCGAGACGCTCTTCATGATGACGAACAGCCAATACTCGTTCCTCAGCTCTTCCATCGTCAAAGAAGTCGCGAAATACGGGGCTTCCGTCAATGAGCTCGTTCCGGTTCAAGTCGAAGAGGCGCTCCGCAGAAAGTTTGAAGCGAGCCGACAACCATGAAGTCGTTAAAAATCGGACTCGGCTTACTCGTCGCCGTGCTCATGTTCTTGTTCGTCCCGTTACCGTATTACATCACGTATCCAGGCGAGGCGACGTCGATTGAACGGTTCATGACGGTCGAAGATGGAGAGAAAGAGCCGGGCGAGCTCATGATGGTCACCATCTCGCAGCGACGGGCGACACCACTGTGGCTCGTCGGGAGCTGGTTCACGCCGTTCACCGAAGCGAGCCCATCGAGCCGTTATTTATATGACGGGGAAGGTGAACGGGACTACGAACGGCGTCAACAGCTGCTCATGGCTTCATCGCAACAAGCGGCGATCCAATATGCCTACGCGCTCGCCGAGGCGGACGTAGACGTCGATTTCAATGGCATGTACGTCTCGGCCCCAATCACCGGGTCGCTCGCTTCGAACGTATTGAAGCCCGGCGACGTGATCACGGCAATCGACGGCCGCGCCTTCATGTCACGACTTGATTTTCTCGATCAAGTGGCGACGTTTGAGGCAGGCGACGAGGTAACACTCACGATTGAACGGGACGGACGGGAACGGGTCGTCACCACGCTCGTCCAACCGCTCGACCGCTCCGGCGATCGGGTCGGTATCGGCATCTATGAACCGTTGCCGGTCCAGGACGTCGTCACGGACCCGTCCGTCGCCTTTGAACTCACGAACGTCGGGGGACCGTCGGCCGGTCTCATGTTCACGCTTGAGATTTATGATCAATTGACGCCGGGTGACTTGGCGAACGGAGAGAGGATTGCCGGGACCGGCACGGTCGATGAGGAAGGGAACGTCGGACCAATTGGTGGGGCGTGGCAAAAGATTGTCGCCGCCGACCGTGCCGGGGCGACCGTGTTCTTCGTGCCGGACGGACCGAACTACGAGGAAGCGAGGTCGTCCCTCGACCGGCTCGAGTCCGACATTGAAGTCGTACCGGTCAAGACGGTCGAAGAGGCGATTCGTTATTTGGAGTCGATGAACTGAGGCGTCTCCCTATATTCGGGCCGGGACAGGCCGAGCGGGAGGCGGTACGCCTCGGTGACGCGCGCCTCGAAGGCGAGGTCAGGGTGGTACTTGCTGAGAAGCGGTACCGTCTTTTTTAATTCGTTCAAGACGCGTCGGCCGACCGGATTGAAGGCGAGGGGACGCACGTAAGGGACGTCATCGAAACGGACGGGCAACTCTGTCCGCTCGAAGTGGATGAGCACCGAGACGAGCGCCCGCTGAATCGCCGTCCGCGTATACCGGCGCGTCAGCATCTTCGAGAGGGCCCGTTCGAACGTCGGTTCCATCCCGGCCTCGATGAGACGCGGCGAGAGCGAGGCGTCGATGCCGACGAGCTGCTCGAGCACGTATTTTGGCGTCGTCCGTAGCTTATATTGAAGCATCGGCCAATAGAGCGACCAATGCGCCATCGACTGACGTTCAAACAGCCTCCGCGTGGCCTCAGGAACCGCCCGGACGCTACCGGCTTCGAGGTAATGGGCGCGGACGCCCGTGGCCGACATGACATCCGAGACGCCGGTGTCGTGATAACCGGCCCCGAGACGCCGGACGGTATGAAGATTGATGGAACTGGCCGCTTGCGCGTAGTGGTAGGCCAAAATATTGTTCGGGAGCGTCAAGTCAAAATCAGGATAAAGGGAAGCGAACGCCGTACTCGATGCCTTCGCCGGGGACAGTCCTTCCTTTAACGCAGATTGGAACGCGTCACGATAGGCTGGTTTCGATTCGATCTCGGACTTGGCGGCCTGCTGAATCGCCGATACGTCACCGCTCTCGCTTCCGAACGACAGTGTCTGGCAATCCATCCGCTCAGCGAGATGGACGGCTGCGCTCGCGAAGCGGTCGGCGCGTTGAACGCCATAGCGGGTCGGGAGTTCGACGACGAGGTCGATTGCCCCGGTCTCGACCGCCGCTCGGGCCCGAGACCACTTGTCGAAGGCGGCCGGTTCGCCGCGCTGGGTGAACTGTCCACTCATGATGGCGATGACGGCTTCGGCCTCGGTCTCGAGCCGGGCGGTTTCCGCTTGATACAGGTGACCGTTGTGAAACGGATTATACTCGGCGATGATGGCCGTCTTTTGCATAAAATTACTCCTTTGCAATGTCGAATGGATTGGTGTAAGATGGATAAGTACGCTTTGACAAAGCGCCGTCGTCAACTGATTTTAGTGTAAAGAAAAAACATTGACAAAACAAGTTGGCCTATCTATAATTCATATTGTTGCAATTGAGGTGATTCGGATGAAATGGTCTATTGCACAGCTACTTAAGCTTCGAAACCAAGGTGACAGTTTTATCGTCGATGAGACGGTCGAACTTCCGGAGCTGACTCAGCTCCATCCGGATATCCGATCGATTCGCCCAGTGCATGTGCATGGGGATGCGTCGTTCACATCTAATCAAGTTACATTCAATCTGAAGATTCAAGGTGACCTGACGTTGCCAGATGCGCGTACGTTAGACGATGTCATGTATGAATTCGATATTGAATCACTCGAGCCTTTCTTTTTGGAGAACGGGCGTTACACGGAGCAATTCGATGACGTCAATTTGCCAGAAGGAAATACGATTGATCTGCGACCGATCGTACGTGAGCTCATCATGTTAGACGTCCCGATGCAAGTGTTCGGGAACGAAACAGACAAAACTCAGGTTGAAGGGGAAGGCTGGGCCCTCGTAGAGGATCAGCTGGACGACCAACCAAAAATTGACCCGCGCCTCGCGGGACTTGCCGACTTGTTCTCGAAAAAAGAGGACGAGAAAGGCTAACTATTCAAGGAGGTGGACAACGATGGCAGTACCATTCCGTAGAACGTCGAAAACTCGCAAACGTCTTCGTCGTACTCACTTCAAACTCAACGTACCTGGTATGAACGAGTGCCCGAACTGTGGCGAAATGAAACTTTCACACCGTGTTTGCAAATCTTGCGGACATTACAACGGTAAAGAAGTAACAAGCAAATAATGCTTGAAGAAGCGGTCTCTTAGGAGGCCGCTTCTTTTTTTATGGTCATCGATTAGGATTGTGGTAAACTCTTTTTGTGTATGACGAGAAGGAGGGTTGCCGATGCGACCGATTGAACGGATAGGCATCATCGGGAACGGGGCCGTCGGCATGTTGATGGCGTCGTTCCTCGCAGAAGAGTATACGGTGACGTTATACGGTCGAAACGGCGAACACGGTGACGTCACAATCGAACGCGTTGGGGTGACGAGCGGGACGGCACGTGTCGTGTCCAAACCGATTCATCTGCTTGACGAGACGGAAGCGGACGTCTTTTTTGTGACGACAAAAGCGCATCACGTGGAAGCGGCGACCGAGCGGTTGACGGGGAACGTGCCCGTGTTTATCTGTGCGAACGGGATTGCCCATCTCGATTATGCAGAACGGCGTGGGTTTCAGCTTGGAGTCGTCGAACACGGTGTGACACGTGACGGGACGACCATCCGCCATAGCGGACTCGGGCGTGTCCGAATCGGCAGCCTGACAGGTATGGAGCCGCTCGTTTTTAGCGCGTCCCCGTTACAGATCGTCTGGGAATCCGATATCCGGCACGTCGTCGTCGAGAAGTTGTTCGCGAACGCCATCATCAATCCGATCACGGCGCTTTGTCGGGTGCCAAACGGTATGGTCGGGCAACCGCCGTGCCGAGACGTCGCACTCGCGATTTATAAGGAATTGACGTCGCTGTTCGACGAGTCCGTACCCTATACATATATCGAGTCGATCATCGAGAAAACGTCGACCAATCGCTCCTCGATGTTACGGGACATAGAAGCCGGCCGACCGACCGAAGTGGACGCTATCCTGACGCCGCTCTTGAAACGGGCGGAGACGCGAGGGGTCGAACTGACGGTCATCCCGCTCATGCAAAAATTGATTATAGGGGCGAGCGCATCGTGTTAGTGTATATCGTTTCATTTCCACTCATCATTTGGTTTATGGTGTATATGATACTTAGAAAAATTATGCCGAAATCGGTCAATACGTTCAAGCTGGTTTGTGATGTCGGCGTCGTGCTCTGGTTTTATGCGTGCGCCGTCCTGTTAGAGGCGATTGTCGGGGATGACCTGTTTTGGTTGTTGCTCGCCGCGTGCGTTGCCATTTTTCCGATTAACGCGATTTGGCAGCGGGTGAGGCATGAGGAAGTCATCTTCACGAAGATGTTTATCCATGGTTGGCGCTTGCTCTTTTTATTGCTCGTCCCGACCCATGCCGTCTTGTTCATCGTCGGCATCGCCAAGCATATGATGTATTGATTGATTGAAAGGAAGTCGTTATACGTGAGGATAGAGTCGCTTGATGCCATGTATGCCTCGTCTTCTCCGATGATTCAAATCGAGGAAGGGTATGCAGATTGGCTTGATTATAAAGGAATGGGTGAGTTGAAGGCGCGGGCAGAAGAGCTCGATGGACGGACGTATCCGCATCGAGAAGCGCTCGCGTCAATCTTACGAACCCAACAAGCCGAGTACGGCCCGCTATCAGAAGCGATGGAGCGAAAGCTTGAAGCGTTCGCGAACGGTGACGCGTATACGATGGTGACCGGACAACAAGTCGGTGTGTTCGGCGGTCCATTGTTCGCGGTGTACAAGCTGTTGACCGTGCTCAAACGGGCCAAACAAGCCGAGGCCGTGTTGAATAAACCGGTATTGCCGATTTTCTGGATGGCGACGGAAGACCATGATTACGCCGAAATCAACCACGTCTTCGTCCCACAACCGATGTCCCGTCAATTCCGAAAAGAAACACTCTCGGTCGTCCCGCTTGCCGGAAAGGCTTCAGTCGGAGAGCTCGAGTTCGATCGGTTGAAAATTGAACTCGTTCAAATGCTACAGCGCATGCTCCTCGCCGAGACGGAGACGGTCCACACCCCTTCTCTCTATCGTGAGCTCGTGGACGTGTTGCAACAGTCGCATTCGTTCGCCCAATTTTTCGGGAAGATGATGCGTCGCTTCGTCGGGCAGGAGTTCCTCCTCTTCGACCCGCATCAAAAAGAAGTGCGGACACTCGGACAGACGGCGTTCGGTCGGCTCATCAAAGGGCACGACGAAGTGAAACAGGCTTTCCTGCAGGCGTACGAACCGGGGATGCCGGAAGTGGAGCTGAACCGAGAAGCGGCACACGTCTTCTATCATGACGGGACGCGTGAGTTGTTGACGAAAGAAGGTGATGTCTTCACGACGAAGCGGGGACATCGATTCACAGAGGTGGAGCTGCTCGCAGAAATCGAAGCGCACCCGGAGCGGTTCTCGAACAACGTCGTCTCGCGTCCGCTCATGCAAGACTATCTGTTCCCGACGCTCGCCTATGTCGCCGGGCCAGGTGAAATCGCCTATTGGCTTCAGTTGCGTCCGTTGTTCCACGTCTTCGGCTGGAAGATGCCGATCCTGCTTCCGCGGCTCGGTGCGGTCCTTCTCTCGTCAAATGATGAGAAGAAGTTACGGCAAGAAGGGGTCGACCTCGCGGAATACTTGGCAACGCCGCTCCCGGACCATGCGTTCGACGATGCGGCTTTCGATGAACAACTGTATAGCTATCGGACGTTAGCCGCGGCGGTCGGCAAAGAAGCGGGGCGTCACGGTCATCGGTTTGAATCGAGCGCGAAACAATTGCTCGAGCGGCTCGCCGACGAGATGCGGGCCGAGGCGAAGCGTGAACAGTATCGGTTGAACGATCGTCGCATCCATCTGTCGACCCGTCTCGTCCCGATGAATGCGCCGCAAGAGCGGATTTGGTCGATGGTGCCGATGTTGAACCGGCACGGTCTCGATTTGTTCAAACGTCTGTTCCGTGCGTATGAAACCTCTGAAATTGAGCGATGTTTAGTTAAATTGTAAGAAAAAGGATGTTTAAAATTTGATTCCCTTGAAAACAGGGAATCTTTTTTCGTTTGTTACCTTTTTGTTTCCTCTTTTCGCTAAAAACGAATGCGGTGCTTGACATTTTTATGATAAAGTAAGTGTAATAAAACAGTTGAAATTTGTAGGTTGAGAGGGTTTTTGTATGTTTGAGCATGAAACGGTTTTAAAAATGGAGTCCATCGAAGGATTGAACATCAAACCGGACGGCATTTATGTCGACTGTACGTTAGGTGGAGCGGGTCATAGCGAAGAGATTGTGAAGCGATTGACGACCGGTCATCTGTACGCGTTCGACCAAGATGACGTCGCACTCGCACATGCGAAAGAGCGATTGGCTCCATATGAAGACCGGGTTACTTTTATAAAGAGCAACTTCGTCCATTTGAAAGACGAGCTTCTCAGTCGCGGTGTGACACAAGTTGACGGCGTCTTATTTGACCTCGGCGTCTCCTCGCCACAACTCGACGAGGCGGAACGAGGGTTCAGTTACAACTTTGACGCGCCGCTCGACATGCGAATGGATCGCTCGAAGCCGTTTTCGGCTTATCACGTCGTAAATGAATGGGCGTTCGGGGACCTTGCCCGCATCTTCTTTACATATGGGGAAGAGAAGTTCTCGAAACAGATTGCCCGAAAGATTGAGCAGGCACGTGCCGAAAAACCGATTGAGACGACGTTCGAACTCGTCGACTTGATTAAAGATGCGATCCCGGCACCGGCACGACGCAAAGGCGGACATCCTGCCAAGCGGACGTTCCAAGCGATTCGTATCGCGGTCAACGATGAATTGAACGTGTTCGACCGCGCCGTGCAAGACGCGATTGACATGCTCGCCATCAACGGCCGCATCTGTGTCATCACGTTCCACTCATTAGAGGACCGGATTTGTAAACAAGTCTTTAAAGAGAAAAGTCAGCATCCGCCGCTTCCGCCAGGGTTGCCGGTCATTCCGAAAGAGTTTGAACCTGAACTTAAACTCATCACCCGAAAGCCGATTACGGCCGGCGGGGAAGAGCTCGAAGACAACCGCCGCGCCCGCTCTGCGAAACTGCGCGTCGCTGAAAAACAAAAATAGACTGTACGTAGGAGGGATACCTGATGCCAGAAGCTGCCCGCAAGGCTTTGCAGCCTCACATTTCACCGAATCGAAATCCGATTCCGCAAGAACGACCGATACCTGCTCCAAAACGACGTACGTTAACTTTGTTCGAAGCTATTTTGTATCCGACCATGATTGGTTCTGTCGTCTTGTTCGGTGGCATCACGGTGTCGAAACATAACGAAGCGTACAACATCATGCGCGACACGGCGTTAATCACGCAAGAGACGAACGCCCTCGCCAAAGAAAATGAAGAATTGAAATATGAGATCGCCCAATTAAGCTCGCCAGAGAGAATCTATGCGATAGCTGAAAAGCTCGGAATGCAGTTCAACGAAAAGAACGTCAAGGTGATTGACAGATGAACTCTCTACAACAGAGTAAAAAAAGAGTGGCGTGGGTAGCGATTGTTTGCTTCACACCACTCTTTTTATTTTTTGTCGGTTGGTTCTTCTATCTATCTGTCTTTCAAACGTACAAAGGTGAGAATATGCTCGCGTTCGCCGAAGAAGAACGGTGGAAAGCGGTCAGCACGTTGAAAGCAGAACGTGGCGAAATCTTTGACCGGTTCGGTCAGCCGATTGCCATCAACATCCCGTCTTACCGGGTCGTGGCGGTCTTGAAGCTCGGCGGCGAGCGCGTCGAAGGAAAGACGCTCATGCCCGAAGAGTTTCCAGAAGCCGCACGCGAACTCGCGAGCGTCATTCCGATGACCGAAGCGGACATCTTAAAACGGCTCGAACAAAACGTCGACCGTGGACAAATCGAGTTCGGTGTCCCCGGACGTGATTTGACGGTCGAGCAAAAAGAAGAGCTTGAAGCGTTCGAGATTCCAGGCATCACGTTCGTCGAGGAACCGAAACGCTATTACCCGAACAAAGTGTTCGCATCAAGCGTCATCGGGTATGCGCAAAAAATCGATCAGAACGGACGAATCGAACTCGTCGGCGAACTCGGGATTGAGAAGTCACTAAACGACATCTTGAGCGAGTCGTATGGACTGACCCGGTTCGAGAAAGATTTGGCCGGTCGTCCGCTCATCGCGAGCGACGAGCAGCTGCGAATCGAGCCGGAAGACGGGGCCGACGTCCAGTTGACGATCGACCACCGGATTCAGCAACTACTCGACACGAAGATGGATGAATTGTATAAAGAGTACGCACCGAAAAATGCGACGGCCATCATCATGGACCCGAAGACGGGTGAGATCGTCGCCTTGTCTGACCGGCCGTCGTTCGACCCGAACACGCGTGAAATCACGTCGTACAGCAACTTTTCCGTCTCGTCACGTTTCGAGCCGGGATCGACGATGAAAATCTTCACCCTCGCCGCGGCGATCAACGAAGGCGTGTTCGATCCGAACGAACTGTACAAGTCCGGCTCTTACACGTATGGACGGACGACGTTCAATGATTACAATATTACCGGATGGGGTACCATCCCTATGGTAGAAGGTGTCTGGCATTCGTCGAACGTCGCATTCTCCATCATGGCAAACGAACGGCTCGGTCTCGGGCGTTACGAAGACTACTTCAACGCCTTCAAGTTCGATCAACGGACAGGCGTCGATTTGCCGGGCGAGGTCAACAGTCAATACGACTTCGACAGCCCGCTCAACGTGCTCATCACCGCATGGGGACAATCGACCGCGGTGACGCCGATGCAAATCTTACAAGCGACGTCGGCGATTGCGACGGATGGGACGATGAAACAGCCCCACGTCATTAAAAAAGTCGTCAATCGCGAGACCGGTGAGACGATTCGGACGACGAACCCGAAAGTCGTCGGCCAACCGATTACGGCCGAGGCGGCCCAAAAGACGCGAGAAGCACTCGACGGGGTCGTCAACAGCGACCTCGGTACCGGGCAACTGTACGCCCTCGAAAACTACCGCGTCATCGGGAAGACGGGAACGGCCCAGATTGCCGAGAACGGGAAGTATTTGAGTGGCCAGTACATTCACTCGTTCGTCGGCATGGCCCCAGAAGAGGATCCGGAGCTCGTCATGTATATCGCCGTCGATCGTCCGAACAGCGACTCGTCGACGACCGGTCCGCGGATCATGGCCCCGTTGTTCAAGGACATCATGGACGTGGCGCTCCGCTATCGGAGCGTCGAGCCGGAGAAGCAAGAGAAAGCGGTCGAGGCCTCAGCGAAGACGACTGCATCCTACATCGACCTCAGTCGGAAGGAAGCAGTCGACACGTCGCGAGAAGCCGCGTTCGCACCGGTCCTTCTCGGTAGTGGCGGTAGTGTGACGGCCCAAAGCCCAGTCGAAGGTCAGTCGTACGTCACGGGCGAACGGTTATTGCTCAAGACCGACGACACGTTCGCGATGCCGAACTTGTCGGGTTGGTCACTCCGAGATGTGAAACGATTGGCAACGTTGTATCAATTGAATTTAGAAATCGACGGGACCGGCTTCGTCACTTCCCAGTCTATCGGGAAAGACAAGCCTGTCAAAACCGGGGCGACACTTAAGGTGAAGCTCCAATCCCCGTCGAATTAACGCAACAGGATCAAGAGGGCCTCGGCTCTCTTTTCCTTTGTCACAGGAGGAAATACGGATGGAACAACTAACGATTCAAACATTGGCCAGCTGGTTCGGTGTGACGATTGAAGACACACGGGAAGTACGCCGAGTGGCGACGGACTCGCGTGATGAGAACGGCGACGGACTATTCGTCCCAATCATCGGGGCGCGCGTCGACGGGCACGACTTTATTGACAAGGCGATCGAGCAAGGCGCCATCGTCACGTTTTGGGAAGAAGGACGGGAACGACCGGAAGGGATCATTGTCATCCCGGTGCCGTCACCGCTCAAGGCACTCCAAGAAGCGGCAGCCCGCTATTTGGCAGAAATCGATCCGCTCGTCGTCGCCATCACCGGTTCGAACGGCAAGACGTCGACGAAAGATATGGTCGCGGTCGTGCTCGAGGAGAAGTTCAAGACGCACAAGACGGCCGGAAACTTTAACTCGGACGTCGGCTTGCCGCTCACGGTGCTCCGCATGCCACGCGATACCGAAGTGGCCGTCCTCGAGATGGGCATGAACGGGTTCGGGCAAATCGAACTGTTGTCGAACATCGCGAAGCCGGACGTCGCGTTCGTCACGAATATCGGTGAGTCGCACGGGGAACAAGTCGGGGGCCGTCAAGGTATCGCGAAAGCGAAACTTGAAATCAAGGCCGGGTTGAAAGAACAAGGCCTCTTGATTGTCGATGCGGATGAGCCGCTTCTATCTGGTCAAGGGTTCCGCGTCGGCTACGCTGACGATGCCGACGGGAAGATCGAGGTCGTCGAGACGACGTTCGACGCGTCGATTTTCCGGTATGATGGCGAGTTGTTCGAACTGAAAGTGCTCGGTGCCCATCAGATTCGAAACGCCGCGTACGCGATTGCGTGTGGCCGTCAGTTCGGGCTCGACCATGCCATGATCCAACGCGGTCTCGACCGGGTCAAGCTGACGACGATGCGCATGGAGAAACAGATGTTCGGGGATGCGCACTTGATTAACGATGCTTATAATGCGAGCCCGACCTCGATGATTGCGGCGATTGAGACGGTAAAGTCGCTCGTTGGATTCTCGCGCCGTGTCCTCGTGCTCGGCGACATGTATGAGCTCGGTGCCGACGAACAGGCGCAACACGTAAAAGTCGGGCATGCCGTCACGGCCCCGGTGACGGATGTCATTTTGATTGGCGACAAGGCGAAATGGATTGCCGAAGGGGTTTCGGACGCGTTCGTCAACGTGACGCACGTCGGGACGGTCGAAGAGGCGAAACCGCTCCTTGGCAGTTATCAACGGCCACAGACTGTGATATTGTTAAAGGCATCGCGAGGACTGGCGCTCGAGCGTCTAGTTCAATAATAGAGAGTAGTGAGGTACGAACATGTTAATTAGTTTAATCGTCTTAATCAGTTCATTATTGACCGTTTTGGTCGTCATGCCGCGCGCGATTCCCACGCTCCGGCAGTTGAAGTTCGGTCAAGAGATTCGGGATGAAGGTCCGGATTGGCATCAAAAGAAATCGGGAACGCCGACGATGGGCGGGATTGTCATCTTGCTCGCGCTCGTTATCGGATTCATCGTCTCGCTCATCTTCGGAGACGCGGTCGCAGGTTTCGGGACGCTCTTGTTCGTCACGCTCGCGTTCGGTGTGATCGGCTTCCTCGACGACTATATTAAAGTCGTGAACAAACGAAACCTCGGTCTGACATCACTTCAAAAGTTGATTGGACAAATTGCCGTCTCGGTCTTGTTCGTCTGGTTCTTGTCACTTGGAGACGGCTTGGATACGACGATTCAAATCCCGTTCACTTCGATCGCGTTTGATACGGGTTGGTTGTATGTCGCCATCGTCATCTTCTGGCTCATCGGGTTCTCGAACGCCGTCAACTTGACGGACGGTCTCGATGGTCTCGTCTCGTTCTCGGCCATCCCGACGTTCGCGTTCTTCGGGATTTATGCGCTCGGGCAAGACGAGACTGGAATCGCCTGGTTCGCCTTCAGTGCGGTCGGGGCACTTCTCGGATTCCTCGTCTTCAACAAATATCCGGCGAAAATCTTCATGGGTGACACGGGATCGCTCGCACTTGGTGGCGCGGTCGCCGGACTTGCGCTCATGTTTAAGCTCGAGCTGTTGCTCGTCTTCGTCGGAATCATCTTCGTCATTGAGACGCTCAGCGTCATCTTGCAAGTCATCTCATTTAAGACGACCGGGAAGCGCATCTTCAAGATGAGCCCGATTCATCACCACTTTGAAATGGTCGGATGGTCGGAATGGCGCATCGTCTTGACGTTCGGTGGAATCAGCTTGATCACGGCAGTGTTGTCGTTACTTCTTATGTAATGGATGGTGGAACAAATGGAAGCACAGTGGAAAGGTAAGCGCGTACTCGTCCTCGGCGCCGCACGCAGCGGCATCGCCGCCGCCACTTATTTGGTAGGTGTCGGGGCGATCGTGACGATGAACACAGGTTCGGAGCCGTCGACAGAAGAGCGGACGAAAGTTGAGCAGTTGGGCATCGCGTCGGTGTTCGGCTCGCACCCACTCGACTTATTGGATGACACAGACGTCATCGTCAAAAATCCGGGAATCCCGTACCATATCCCGCTCCTCCAAGCAGCGATGGATCGAGGCATCCCGATTTATACAGAAGTCGAACTCGCTTATATGGCGACAGACGCTGCGTTCGTCGCCATCACCGGGTCGAACGGGAAGACGACGACGACAACGCTCGTCCACGAACTGTTAAAAGGCGGTGACCGTCCCGTGCACGTGGCGGGAAACATCGGCTTCCCAGCAATCGAGGTGGCGACCCGCGCCAAGCCGGATGATCTCATCGTCATCGAACTGTCGAGCTTTCAACTGATGGGCGTCGAGACGTTCCATCCGAAAGCAGCGGCGCTACTGAACTTATCGGAAGCGCACCTTGATTATCACGGCGACTTTGATTCCTATGCCGATGCGAAGGCAAACTTGTTCCGCAACATGACTTCTTCGGACCGAATCGTCGTCAAAGGAGCCGACGAAGAAGTGATGAAGCGTGTCCCTGACGCGTTACACGCATCGACGTTCGGTTATGATGCCGGCGATGCTTCCGTACGAGACGGCTGGATTACACTTCATGGGGACAACATCGTCCGCGTGTCTGAACTCGCGCTCGGCGGTGCCCATAACGTGGAAAACGTCTTGGCTGCACTGCTCCTCGTCGAACCATTCAACATCCCGCGTGATCATGTTGAGCGTGTGTTGCGCACGTTCGGCGGGGTCGCCCACCGGACGGAGAACGTCGGCCGCGTGCTTGGCCGCCGAGTTTACAACGACTCGAAAGCGACGAACAACGTGGCGACCGAAGCGGCACTTGCCGGTTTCGATGCGCCAGTCGTCTGGCTTTGCGGCGGACTCGAGCGAGGCGCTGACTTGTCTTCACTCGTCCCGGCGATGTCACGTGTCAAAGCGGTCGTCGCGTACGGGGAGACGGCCGAACGGTTCAAGACGCTCGGAGAATCCCAAGGAGTCCCGGCCTTTGCTGTCGAAACATTAGAAGAAGCCGTACCGCTCGCGTTCGAGCAGTCGGCAGAAGAAGACGTGATCTTATTATCGCCAGCTTGCGCAAGTTGGGATCAATACAAGACGTTCGAGGAACGCGGTGCCCATTTCGTCGACCTCGTCCGTTCAATCGAGGAGGCGAGTCGATGAGAGTCATCATTTCAGGAGGCGGGACGGGAGGCCATATTTATCCGGCCCTCGCATTGCTCGACACGTTAAAGGCGCGTCACGACGATTTAGAGGTGCTCTATATCGGAACCGAGACCGGACTCGAGGCCGATCTCGTGCCACGGGCCGGCATCCCGTTCAAATCGATTCGAATCGCCGGGTTGAAGCGGTCATTGTCGCTTGAGAACGTGAAGACGGGCTATTGGTTCTTGAAATCGGTCCGTCAGCTAAGAAAAGAAATGAAGGCGTTCCGTCCGGACGTCGTCATCGGGACAGGCGGTTTCGTGTCCGGGCCGGTCGTGTTCACGGCCCAGCAGTTGGGCATCCCGACAATCCTTCACGAACAAAACAGCATCCCAGGGCTGACGAACAAGTTCTTATCGAAGAAAGCTGACCGTGTCGCGCTGTCGTTCGCCGGGTCCGAGTTACAGTTCCCGGGGGCGAACGTTCGCGTCATCGGCAACCCGCGCGGGAGCGAAGTGTTACAGACAGTCGCCGACCCGACTCAAATCCGAGCGACGTACGGAATCGATGAGCGTCCGATTATCGTCATCTATGGCGGGAGCCGTGGGGCCGAGGCGATTAACCGGGCCGTGCTCGAAGCGATTCCGGAACTGAGCCAACAACCGGTCAACGTACTGTATGTGACCGGGAACGTGCACTATGAGGCGGTCGTCGCCGAAGCGAAGCCGGCGGAAAACGTCCATATCTTGCCATACGTTTACGATATGCCTGCCCTGCTCGCCTGTGCGACGCTCGTCGTGTCACGGGCGGGCGCATCGACAATTTCTGAATTGACGGCGCTCGGTTTGCCGAGCATTTTGATTCCGAGCCCGTATGTCACGGCCGACCATCAAACGAAAAATGCTTCGGCACTCGTTGAGAGCGGAGCTGCCGTCTTGATTCGTGAAGCGGACTTGACGGGGAAAACGCTCGTCGAGAAGATACAGCACGTCTTGGAAAACGAACAACAGATGGCGGAAGCGTCGAAACGGTTAGGGTTCCCGCAAGCCGCGGAATCACTTGCCGCGCTTGTAGAAGAAGTAAGTCGCTAAAGGAGAGGAAGCATGGAGACACGTCAGAACACCGTCCGTAGTTTGGAAGACCGGATTCCATATATGAAAGACCAGCGACGGAAGAAGGCGAACCGTCGATTGTCTGCGATTTTGCTGCTGTTCGCCGTATTGATCGCCCTCGTCGTCTATATGCAGACGTCGGTGTCTGACGTGAAGGCGGTGAACGTGTCTGGCTTGGCTTGGTTGACCGAGTCTTACGTGTTGGAACAAATTGACCTAGACACGACGTCAAAAATCGTCGAAGTGTCTCCTAGCCGACTCGAGACGGCGATTCGTGAACTTCCCGGCGTAAAAGACGTGGAAGTGGATCGAAGTTGGTACAATATCGTCACCATCAAGCTCGAAGAGGAGAAGATGATCGCCTATTCGAGGACGGACGACCGGGAAGTCGTCGTCTTAGCGGACGGCTCGCTTCATCCGACCGGGCAAATCGATGACCCGGCAAAGTTGAAAGACGGGCCGCTCTTGAGACAGTTTGACAAAGAGGCCGATCTTGAGAAAGTGGCCGGTGAGCTCGAGCAGGTCGATGACGCGTTACGGGCGAGAATGTCTGAGATCGTGTTCAAACAACAAGAAGGCGAACCGACACGTTATGAGATTTACATGAACGACGGGAACACGTTGCTCACACCGACGTTCAAACTGAGTCAAACGGTGTCCAAGTACGGTGAAATTTTTGAAAATATCCCTAAAGGACAGCGAGGAACGGTCGTCATGGATGGAGGCTATTATTTCGTCCCATATGAAAAATCGGAAGAATAGTCTGAATTTTTACAGCCCTGCGACATGCCGGGGCTGTTTTTTTATCGTTTGTAATCGAATTGACACCCCAAAACCGCTTAATTTGTAGGATTCTACCTTTTCTCACTATCTTATTTGTTGTAAACTTAGACGTGAGATATCTTGCCGGACCTAACAATATTTTTGGATATCTGTAATATTGTAATGGAAGACTGAAACTGAAATTTTAGCGCGGAGGTGTTTCCCTGTTGGAAGCGAATGGTTATGTAGCCGCATTAGATATTGGAACGTCAGAAATTAAGCTTGTCGTGGGTGAATTGCTCGGGGGAACGCTTAACATTTTGGCAGAAGGTTGTGCTCCGTCTGCAGGAGTAAAACGTGGCGCCGTCGTCGACATCGATAAGACGGTTCAAGCCATCAAACAAGCCGTCGAACATGCCGAAGCGGCACTCGGTGATCAAGTTCGTTCGGTATACGTTGCCATCGAAGGGGAACATATCCAAATTGCCCCATGTCATGGAATCGCCTCGGTCAAACGAGAAGACCAAGAAATTACGGATGCCGACGTGATTGAAGTCATCAATTCGGCACAAGTGATGCGTCTACCCGACGAGATGAGCGTGATTGACGTCATTCCGTCCTCGTTCACGGTCGATCAACAGACCGGCGTCGTGGACCCGCGTGGGATGCTCGGCTATCGGTTAGAGATGCACGGGAAGATGGTGACGGGCTCGAAGACGATCTTACATAGCATCCGTCGTTCGATTGAGCGGGCGGGACTGAAGCTCGACGGATTCGTGCTCGGCAATTTGGCGCTCGGCATGAGTGCCGCTTCTGTGGATGAGATTGACCTTGGGATCGGCTTGATCGACATCGGACACGAGAAGACGACTGTATCTGTCTTCTACCGTGGTGACCTCGTCTATTCTTACATCCTTCCAGTCGGGGGCGATCATATGACGCGCGACTTGGTATACAAGCTCAACTGCAAATACCAAGATGCGAAAGTCGCGAAAGAAGAATATGGTCTTGCGCTTGAAGAAATGGCAGATGCGACTGAAGGATTCTCGTTCACGAACATTAACGGGGAAGTGGCGTATGAGCCGCAAGCTGAAATTAGTTATGTTTTAGAGGCGAGAATAGAGGAAATGTTTACATTGGTGTTGAATAGAGTGCAAAAGGTAGGAGTTCCGGCACTGAGCGGAGGCTATTTGCTCTGTGGTGGCGCCGCTGCCTTGCCTGGCATCCAAGAGCTGGCGACCCGTGTCATGGGTCAAAAGACGAGACTTTATCAACCATCGTCCATCGGTGTCAGACATCCGAAATATGCGACAGCTGTCGGCGTCCTCAAGTACGTGCTCATGAGCGATCACCACGTCTCGAAGCAAAACTTGGAGAAGCCTGAAGAACGCGAAGTCGTCTCGTCGACAACGAAGACAGATCGACAACCGGATGCTGGCGACGAATACGATTCGACAGAGCGCGAATCGAAAAACGGATTCGGACGGTTAATGGAAAAATTATTTGGCGTGTAAGCTGATGCGATTCACAATCGGAAATTACGTAGGGGGATACCTGAATGATGTACTTTGATGAGGCGATTGACGCCGTAGCAAAAATTAAAGTAATTGGAGTCGGTGGCGGCGGTTCAAACGCCGTCAACCGCATGATCGAACACGGCGTGCAAGGTGTCGAGTTCATCGCGGTCAACACGGACGCGCAAGCACTCAACATGTCGAAAGCGGACGTGAAGCTCCAACTCGGTGCGAAATTGACACGCGGACTCGGTGCCGGTGCAAATCCTGATATCGGGAAGAAAGCAGCCGAAGAGAGCCGTGAACAGTTGATCGAAGCGCTTGATGGCGCGGACATGGTCTTCGTCACAGCCGGTATGGGTGGCGGAACGGGTACAGGGGCAGCCCCTGTCATCGCAGAGATTTCGAAAGAAATCGGCGCCTTGACGGTCGGTGTCGTCACGAAACCGTTCATGTTCGAAGGACGCAAGCGGATGCAACATGCCCAACACGGCATTCAAGCGTTCAAAGAAAAAGTTGACACGCTCATCGTCATCCCGAACGACAAGCTTCTTGAAATCGTCGAGCGCAACACGCCGATGATTGAGGCGTTCCGTGAAGCGGATAACGTCTTGCGCCAAGGTGTACAAGGGATCACGGACTTGATTGCCATCCCTGGTCTCATCAACCTCGACTTCGCTGACGTGAAGACGATTATGACTGAAAAAGGCTCGGCCCTTATGGGTGTCGGTGTCGCGACAGGTGAAAACCGTGCCGTTGAAGCCGCGAAGAAAGCCATCTCTTCACCGCTTCTCGAGTCTTCAATCGAAGGCGCGAAAGGCGTGTTGATGAACATCACGGGCGGTCTCAGCCTCAGTCTTTATGAAGTGACGGAAGCGGCTCAAATCGTTCAAAGTGCTGCGGATGAAGAAGTGAACTTGATTTTCGGTTCGGTCATCAATGAAAACTTGAACGACGAGATTATCGTGACGGTCATCGCAACTGAATTTGCAGAAGAAGCACAAGGCTCGAACCCGTTCCTTCAACAGCCGAAGAAACAACCTGAGGCAGAAGTGAAGAAAGAGGCTCAACCGAAAGCGGACTCTGCGCAACAAGAAGAAGGGAACTTCCATAGACCGGTCTATGGTGGTGACGTCCCAGACGAGACGATCAACATCCCAGCGTTCGTAAGACAACGCCGTAACTAAAAAATAGGGGGTGCCGGTTCTCGGCACTTCTTTTTTGTAAAAAAGGAGAACGACATGCGATTGATTCATTCATGGGAAACTGAAACGGAGCGCTACTCGGCCTACGTGACGACCCGCACAGATTGGCACAATGAAGGGAATGTCGGCCTCCACGTCGGAGACGACCGTGCCCTCGTCGTGAAAAACCGAGAACGTTTCTTTATGGACGCCGGTCTTGCGTTAACTGACTCGGTTTGGGCCGACCAAGTTCATGGCAATCGTGTCGCATTCGTCGATACGAACGATCGAGGCAAAGGGGCGTATGATTACGCGGAAGCGATTGAAGCGACAGACGGCCTCGTCACGACGACGGAGGACATGCCGCTCGCCCTCGTCTTCGCCGACTGCGTCCCGCTGTTCTTTTGTGCGAAAGATCATGGCGTCATCGGTATGGCCCATGCAGGTTGGAAAGGAACGGTCGGCAACATCGTCGCCTCGATGACCGATTCGTTCGCCAAGCTCGGGGTGCCCGCTGATGCGATTGACATGGTCGTCGGACCGGCCATCACGGCCGACGCGTATGAGGTCGACCAACGAGTGCTCGACGCCGTCAAAGACGTGTCGGAAGCGGCATATGACGCCGCGGTCACAGATGAGCGAGACGGACATGCGCACTTGTCGCTGCAACAAGTGAATGAGACGCTCGCCGTCGAAAGAAAACTGGACGTCACCCAATCGAACTTGTCGACCGTCTCGGACCGAACGTTTTTCTCGTATCGGAACGGGGATGCGTTAAGTCGATTTGCGGCCGTCCTCGTCAAGGAGAAGAAGTCGTGAGTATAGCGAATAACGTGAAACATGTCAGACAAACCATCGAACAACATCGAGCCGGACAGGACGTGACCCTGATCGCCGTCACCAAATCGGTCGGTCCGGACGTGGCGACCGCCCTTTATAAAGAAGGCGTACGTCATTTCGGAGAAAATCGACCGGAAGGACTGTTGGCAAAGGCAGAAGTGTTGCCAGATGATGCGCTCATCCATTTCATCGGAAGCCTGCAGACGCGTAAAGTGCGACAAATCATCGACCGCGTCGCGGCCATCCACTCACTCGACCGTCTGTCGCTCGCAGAAGAAATCGATAAGCGAGCCAATCGTGTCATCGACTGTTTCGTCCAAGTGAACGTATCGGGCGAGGCATCGAAACATGGGATTGAAAAAGAGGAGGTGCACGCCTTCATCGAGAACTGTAAACAGTATCCGCACATCCGGGTGATCGGTCTCATGACCATGGCACCGTTGACAGAAGATGAGTCGGTACTTCGCGACACGTTCCATCAGTTGCGGACGTTACGCGACGACGTGTTGGCAAAAGGGTACGCTCACGCCCCGTGTACGGAACTGTCGATGGGCATGTCGAATGACTATCCGATTGCCGTCGAAGAAGGCGCATCGTTTGTTCGTATTGGAACCATACTTGTGCAATAATATATCTTAAGGAGGAATCCGTTATGTCAATCAAAAACAAGATGAAAGATTTCTTCGGACTCGAAGAAGAAGAACGGAATGCGTATGAAGGAGAAGAGTATGTCGTCGCCGAGACGAAGCAACAGCCGATGACCGAGCAAATCGTCAAGACAGACGATCGCCCCAAAACGTCAAACAATCTCGTCGCGTTCAACTCGAAGAAAAAAGAACGTTCGAAAGTCGTTCTCGCCGAGCCGCGCGTCTTCGCCGAAGCGCAAGACATTAGCGACCAATTGAAAGAAAACCGCGCTGTCATCGTCAACCTTCAACGCATGTCAAAAGAACAATCTCGTCAAGTCGTCAATTTCTTATCGGGTGTCGTCTACGCGCTCGAAGGGACGATGACGTCGATTGGACATAACACGATTCTATGTACTCCGAACAATATCGAGTTGACGGGGTCGATCTCGAACTTGATTTCGGAGGACGAACTCAATAGTAAAGGATGGTAAGTGAATGAATAACGTAGTAGAAGCTTTAGGAAATACGATTGTTACGCTTCTCGGGTATTATAGCTGGGTGTTAATCGCTTATATTTTGTTGTCGTGGTTCCCGAACGCGCGCGAGTCTAAGTTCGGACAAATCTTGTCTTATTTGTGCGAACCGTTTCTCAACCCGTTCCGCCGCATCATTCCGCCAATCGGCGGCATGCTCGACATCTCGCCAATCGTCGCCTTGTTCGTACTTCGAATGGCGCAGGTTGGGGTGCGAGCGATTTTCGGTCTGTAAATGAGCGTCTTCGACCATTATCGTCCGAGCGAACGGGCGTTCATCGAGCAAGTGCTCGACTGGGTGCAACAAGTCGAGGACAACTACTTGTTCAAACTGACGGACTTTTTAGACCCGCGTGAACAACAAATCGTCAAACAAATCGTCGGGAAGCGTCTGGTGATTTTCGATGACGGTGGTTTTGAAGGAGCGGAACGGCGTCGGCTCATCTTGGCGCCGGACTATTATGAACTCGAGCCGAACGACTTTGAAATCGCAATCCGTCAAATCGACTATCCGACGAAGTTTGTCGACTTGACCCACCGTCAAGTGACGGGCACGCTCTTGAACGCTGGACTGAAGCGTCAGAAGTTTGGCGACGTCGTGTTAGAAGACGGAATCGCTCAATTCGCGACGACCGCCGAGGCAGCCAGTTTCATCGAAATGAACGTCGATCGGGTCGGAAAGGCTCGCATCCGCATTTCAAACGTGGCACCGGAAGCCGTGCTCGTCGTACCGGAGACGAAGTGGACGGAAGAGTTCGGAATCGTCTCATCGCTTCGATTTGATGTCATGGTGAGTGAAGTACTCAACTTATCACGGCAAAAAGCGCAGGCGCTCGTCAAACACGGCGACTGCAAAGTAAACCATAAACAAATCGAGGACGCAAGCTTCGTCTTAGAGCCCGATGATTTAATCTCGATTCGCGGCTACGGTCGAGTGAAATTGACAGCGATTCTCGGCTCGACGAAACGTGAGAAAATAAAAATCCAGTATGGCATCATACGTTGAATTTAGGAGGAAAGTCGAATGGCGTTGACACCGATTGATATTCATAATAAAGAGTTCTCGACTCGTTTTCGCGGGTACGACATCGATGAGGTCAATGAGTTTTTAGATCAAATCATCAAAGAGTTCGAACTGTTGATTCGTGAGAATAGAAGGTATGAAGAACTCGTCAACGATATGCAAGCTCGGATTGACTACTTCTCCTCGATGGAAGACACGTTGAACAAATCGATTATCGTCGCGCAAGAGGCGGCGGAAGAAGTGAAGACGAACGCTGCGAAAGAAGCGAGCCTCATCTTGAAACAGGCGGAGCGCGAAGCACTCGCCCGTGAAGAGGAAGCGGCACGCAAAGAGCAACTCGCCGAGCGCGAGGTCGTCCAAATGTTGAAGAAAGTCGAGCTGTACCGGACACGTTTCCGCGTTCTAGTCGATGCCCAAATGGAGCTGTTGAATAGTACGGAATGGGATACGATCGTCGGGGAGCCCCCGGTCCAAACGGTTCTTGACGATACGACCGAACTTCCGTATAATGACGACGAAGTCATACCAAACAAACATCACGGATAATACACAATACGTCGACTAGGACACGTCGATAAAGTCATACCTACGAAGCGACTTAGGGAAGGTGGGAGCCTAAGAGAAAGACTTTATTCGGTATCCCCTACGAGTGTCGTGCTGAAACGAGTAAGCACGACCGCCTGACCCCGTTATCGGTCGCCAAGAGCGGTCTCGACCTATGTCGAGACTAGTAGGGTGGTACCGCGAGTCGACCAACTCGTCCCTATTTAGGGACGGGTTTTTTTGTTGTCAAAAAATAAGGAGGAGTTTCAATGAACTATAAAGACACCCTATTGATGCCCGAAACAGATTTCGCCATGCGCGGAAACCTGCCGAAACGTGAACCACAAATGCAAGAAGCATGGGAACAGATGGACCTTTATAACCGTGTGCTCGAAAAGAATGCGGGGAAACCACAATACATCTTGCATGACGGCCCGCCGTACGCGAACGGCGACATCCATATGGGGCACGCCCTCAACAAAGTGTTGAAAGACATCATCGTCCGTTTCAAGTCACTCAACGGCTATCAGTCGCCGATGATTCCGGGCTGGGACACGCACGGTCTTCCAATCGAGAACGCGCTCCAAAAAGCTGGTGTCAACCGTAAAGAGATGACGGTCGCCGAATTCCGTGAGAAATGTGCGGCGTATGCGATGGAACAAGTGAACTCGCAGCGCGAACAGTTCAAACGTCTCGGTTTACTCGCAGACTTTGAGAACCCGTACATCACGCTCCTCCCAGAATATGAGGCGGCCCAGATCCGTCTATTCGGGACGATGGCTGAAAAAGGATACATCTATAAAGGGAAGAAACCGGTCTATTGGTCACCTTCTTCAGAGTCGGCCCTCGCCGAAGCGGAAATCGAGTACTATGACAAGAAGTCGCCCGCCATCTATGTGGCGTTCCAAGTCGTCGACGGAAAAGGGGTCCTCGATACGACGGACCATTTCGTCATCTGGACGACGACGCCGTGGACGATTCCGGCCAACCTCGGGATCGCCGTCAGCAATGAATTGACCTATACGCGAATCAACCATGACGGCAAAGGCTATATCGTCGCAGAAAGCCTCGTGGAAGACGTGACGACAGCGCTCGGCTGGACCGACTTCACGGTCGACGGTTCATGGAACGGACAGGCGTTCGAACATATGACGGCGCAACATCCGCTCTACGACCGGACGTCCCTCGTCATGATTGGCGACCACGTCACGGCTGACGCGACAGGTCTCGTCCATACGGCACCAGGACACGGGGAAGACGACTATCGTGTCGGACAAGCGTACGGGCTCGACGTCCTCTGCCCGGTCGATGATCGCGGCTACATGACGGACGAGGCTCCAGGATTTGAAGGGCTCTTCTATGAAGATGCCAACAAACAAATCGGGATGAAGCTCGAAGAGAACGGCTATCTCCTCAACTTGAAGTTCATCAAACACTCGTACCCGCACGACTGGCGTACGAAAAAACCGGTCATCTTCCGTGCGACGCCGCAATGGTTCGCGTCAATCAAAGACTTCCGGAGTGACTTGCTTCGTGAGATCGAAGAAGTGAACTGGGTGCCGGAATGGGGCATGACGCGTCTTTACAACATGGTCCGTGACCGTGGGGACTGGGTCATCAGCCGTCAACGGGCATGGGGTGTGCCAATCCCGATCTTCTACGCGGAAGACGGCACGGAGATCATCACGAACGAAACGATCGACCACGTCGCGAACTTGTTCCGCGAGCATGGCTCGAACGTCTGGTATGAGCGCGAAGCGAAAGACTTGCTCCCAGCAGGGTTCACGCATCCGAACAGCCCGAACGGGGAGTTCCGTAAAGAGCTCGACATTATGGACGTTTGGTTCGACTCGGGCTCGTCACACGCAGGTGTGCTCGAAGAACGCGCCAACCTTCGCCGTCCGGCAGACCTCTACTTGGAAGGGTCAGACCAGTATCGCGGTTGGTTCAACTCGTCGCTCTCGACGGCTGTCGCGACGACCGGGAAAGCGCCGTATCGTACGGTTCTCAGTCACGGATTCGTGCTTGACGGCGACGGACGTAAGATGTCGAAATCGCTCGGCAACACGATCGCGCCGAACGATCTCGTAAAACAATACGGTGCCGAAATCGTCCGTCTTTGGGTGTCGTCGGTCGATTACCAATCTGACGTACGCGCTTCGCACGACAACTTCAAGCAAGTGTCGGAAGTGTACCGGAAAATCCGCAACACGCTCCGTTTCTTACTCGGGAACTTGAACGGGTTCGACCCGTCGATGCGCGTCGCTTTCGAAGACATGCCAGAAGCCGATCAATTCATGGCGACGAAACTCAAGCAGTTGCAGGCGAAAGTCATCAAAGCATACGACACGTTCGACTTCATGGCCGTCTACCACTTGATTCACAACTTCTGTGTCAACGAGTTGTCTTCGTTCTATCTCGACTTCACGAAAGACATCCTCTACATCGAGCGTGAAGATGACGCACGCCGTCGTGCCGTTCAAACGGTCATGTACGATACGGTCATCGCGCTCACGAAGTTGATCGCGCCAATCCTTCCGCACACGGCGGACGAAGTGTGGCAAGAGATTCCGGCGAAGGCAGCCGATAGCGTCTTCTTGTCGGATCTCGATGAAGTCGTCGCGCTCTCAGAAGAAGAGACGGCGTTACTTGCGAAATGGTCGAAGTTCCTCACGTTCCGTAATGACGTGTTGAAAGCGATTGAGATCGCCCGCGGTGAAAAATTGATTGGGAAACCGCTCGAGGCGAAGTTGCTCGTCGCACCGAAGGGTGAGACGAAAGCGTTGCTCGAGACGATCGACAACGTTCGTCAACTGCTCCAAGTGTCGCAACTCGACTATGTCGCGCACGCGGATGTCGATTATGCGACGGCAGAAATCACCGTCACGAAAGCCGACGGTGCCGCCTGTGCCCGTTGTTGGACGTACTCGACGGAGCTTGGTCAACATGCCGAGCATCCAGAGCTTTGCCCGCGCTGTACGGAAGTCATCGCATAAGCCGGACCGGAGTGACGAACGTCCACTCCGGCTTCTTATGACGTGAAAGGAGAATTTGATGAAGCGCTATTACGGATTGGCCCTATTTCTCATCGTGCTCGATCAAGTGACGAAGTGGATCGTCGTCCAGACGATGACGATTGGACAGTCGATTGAACTCATTCCAGGCTGGCTCTATTTGACGTCTTACCGCAATAAAGGAGCGGCTTGGGGCATGCTCGAAGGACAGATGACGTTCTTCTTTATCGTCACGGCCATAGTCGTCGTCGGCTTGATTTACTTCCTGCATAAAGAAGTGAACGGATTCAACTTGCTCGGCTATAGCGTCGGGTTACTGCTTGGCGGAGCAATCGGGAACTTCATCGACCGACTGTTCCGAGGAGAAGTCGTCGATTTCGTCGATACGTATCCGTTCGGCTACAACTTCCCGATTTTTAACGTCGCCGATATGGCGCTCACGTTCGGTGTCATCTTTATGGTCATCGGCGTCTTGTTCGAAGAAAAACTAAACAAAGAAAGGGGACATGCGTAATGGAAACATTCACATTTGTCGCCGAAGAAAAGGCACGAATCGATAAATGGATGAGTGAACGGAGCGATTGGTCCCGTTCGCAAATTCAAGATTGGATTAAAGCGGGCGACCTGCTCGTGAACGGTCAAGCCGTGAAACCGAACTATAAACTACAAATCGGCGACGAGATCATCGTCAACGTACCGGAAGCGGTCGAGCTTGAAGTCTTACCGGAAGACATCCCGCTCGAGATCGTCTATGAGGATGAGGACGTCATCGTCGTCAACAAGGCACGTGGCATGGTCGTCCATCCGGCGGCCGGTCACACGTCAGGGACGCTCGTCAACGCGCTCCTTTACCATTGTGATGACTTGTCAGGCATCAACGGCGTCAAACGTCCCGGCATCGTTCACCGCATCGATAAAGACACGACCGGCCTCTTGATGGTCGCCAAAAACGACTTGGCTCACGAGTCGCTCGCGACGCAGTTGAAAGACCGTAAAATCAAGCGTGAATACATCGCGCTCGTCCACGGGGAACTCGTCCATGAGCTCGGCACGATTGAGGCACCGATCGGACGCGACACGAACGACCGCCAGCGTATGACCGTGACGGATAAGAACGCGAAAGAAGCGGTGACACACTTCCGTCTGCTTGAGCGTTACAAAGACTTCACGCTCGTCGAGTGTAAACTCGAGACGGGACGGACGCACCAAATTCGCGTCCACATGCGCTACATCGGTCACCCGCTCGCCGGAGACCCGAAATATGGGCCGCGCCGGACGATTCAATTGAACGGTCAGGCGCTTCACGCGGCGACGCTTGGGTTCTTCCATCCGCGGACGAACGAATGGCTCGAATTCGAGGCGAAGCTCCCGGCCGACTTCGAGACAGAACTTGCCAAATTGGACAAAATCGAGAAAACGCGTTGACATTCCGCTCATTCCGATTTATAGTCTAGAAAGCATAACACCTTTAAACCCAGTCCAGAGAGGCTGTGAAAGGAATGTGGCCGCGC
>NZ_JNAA01000028.1:0-6110 GCF_000696055.1 Exiguobacterium sp. AB2 | reverse complement strand
CTTTCGCTGATGAATGGTTTCTGTTAGAGCGTATGAATCACATCATTCCGCCCATTCCACCCATGCCGCCCATGTCAGGCATGCCGCCGCCAGCGCCTGCTGGTTCTGGCTTGTCTGCGATGACAGCTTCTGTCGTGAGGAACATGGCTGAGACAGATGCTGCGTTTTGAAGCGCTGAACGCGTCACTTTCGCCGGGTCGACGATACCGTGTGCGATCATGTCGACGTACTCGCCCGTCGCGGCGTTGTAGCCGATGCCGACCGACTCGTTCTTGAGCTTCTCGACGATGACCGAACCTTCTTCACCCGCGTTTTCCGCGATTTGACGGACCGGTGCTTCGAGGGCACGGAGGACGAGTTTCACACCTGTCGCTTCATCCGCTGTCACTTCTCCGAGCAACGCACGAACGGCTGGGATGACGTTGATGAACGCCGTACCACCACCTGCGACGATGCCTTCTTCGACGGCTGCGCGTGTCGCGTTGAGCGCGTCTTCGATGCGGAGCTTACGTTCTTTCAGCTCTGTCTCTGTCGCTGCGCCGACTTTGACGACGGCTACGCCGCCAGCGAGTTTCGCGAGACGCTCTTGGAGTTTCTCCCGGTCGAAGTCAGATGACGTCTCTTCGATTTGGTTGCGAATCGTTTGAACGCGTGCTTTGATTGCCGCTTCGTCCCCAGCACCTTCGACAATCGTTGTCGTGTCTTTCGTGACGACGACTTTCGATGCGCGTCCGAGCTGTTGGAGGGACGCCGACTTGAGCTCGAGGCCGAGGTCTTCTGTGATGACTTGGCCGCCTGTGAGCGTCGCGAGGTCTTCGAGCATCGCTTTACGACGATCGCCGAAGCCTGGTGCCTTGACCGCGACCGCGTTGAACGTACCACGGAGCTTGTTCAAGACGAGTGTCGCGAGCGCATCGCCTTCGATGTCTTCCGCAACGATGAGGATTGGTTTCCCTTGTTGCACGACTTGCTCGAGCACTGGAATGATTTCTTGGATGTTCGAGATCTTCTTATCGGTGATCAAGATGAATGGGTTGTCGAGTACCGCTTCCATCTTGTCTGAGTCTGAGATCATGTATGGTGAAAGATATCCACGGTCGAACTGCATCCCTTCGACGACGTCGAGTTCTGTCGTGAAGCCGCGTGACTCTTCAATCGTGATGACGCCGTCGTTGCCGACGCGCTCCATCGCTTCTGCGATTAACTCGCCGACTTCTTCGTCCGCTGCCGAGATAGCTGCGACTTGCGCGATCGCTTCTTTCGACTCGATCGGTTTCGAGATTTCTTTCAACTCTTCGAGCGCACGACGGACCGCTTTATCGATCCCTTTACGGAGGATCATCGGGTTCGCGCCCGCTGTCACGTTCTTCAACCCTTCACGAATCATCGCTTGAGCGAGGACTGTCGCTGTCGTCGTACCGTCCCCTGCGACTTCGTTCGTCTTCGACGCAACTTCGGCAACGAGCTTCGCGCCCATGTTTTCGAAGTGGTCTTCAAGTTCGATTTCTTTTGCGATTGTGACGCCGTCATTCGTGATGAGCGGTGAGCCGAACTTCTTCTCGAGGACGACGTTGCGTCCTTTCGGTCCTATTGTGACTTTTACTGCGTCAGCGAGTGCGTCGACACCGCGGAGCATCGCGTGACGTGCGTCTTCTGAGAATTTGATTTCTTTTGCCATTGTTCATTTCCCCCTAAACAAGTTTTTGAAGAATGGTGCTTAGCCTACGATTGCGAGAATGTCGCTCTCGCGAACGATTAAGTATTCTTTACCTTCATGCTTCACTTCGGTACCCGCATATTTCGAGTAGATGACCAAATCATTTTCTTTAACGTCGAGCGCGATTCGCTCCCCTTGGTCCGTGACGCGGCCAGTGCCGACTGCGAGGACACGTCCTTGTTGCGGCTTCTCTTTCGCCGTGTCAGGAAGGACGATGCCTCCGATCGTCTTTTCTTCTTTCTCCACGACTTCGATGATGACGCGATCGCCTAGTGGTTTTAACATAGAAAAAACCTCCTCCGAATATGAATGATGTATCGTTGAATCGTAAGTTATTAGCACTCAGTAAAAAGGAGTGCTAACACTGATTAGTGTAGTATGAGATGTCCGAAATTGCAAGAGGGGAACATTGAAAAATTGCTCTTACTCGCGGTCAAGAGACCTTGTTTGATACAATGGTCAAAAGGAACGCTTACTCTTGTGATTAAGGACGTGTTGAATTGGCCACACTAAACTCAAACCAATCGATAAATACCCGTTTTTCGATGGCGCCTAACATTCGAGTTCGGCACATCATCCCGATTCTCTTATACGCCTTCGTGCAGTTTTTCCCTGTACTCATTAGCAAAGTCCGCCCAGAATGGATCACGACGACGGCGACAGGGCTCTGGTTCGCCATCGGTTTCAGCTTGACAATCGTCGTTTCGTTCTTCCTACTTTGGCCAGACTTAAAGCTGTATAAACAGCAAGGCATCCAGTCGAACTTGAACGATACGGTCAAATGGATCGGGCTCGGGATTCTCATGCAGTACGGACTTGTCATCGTCGCTAACTTGATTGAGACAGCGATCACCGGTGAAATGGTCGCCTCGGAGAATACGGAACGAATCGCGGATATTGTCCGACTCATTCCTGTCATGACGTTATCGGTCGTCTTGCTCGGCCCGATTATCGAAGAGATTCTGTTCCGTCATATCTTGTTCGGCAATTTGAGCGCCCGGTTTGGCTTCTGGATCGCCTTCGGCGTCAGCTCTGTTTTGTTCGCGCTCATCCATGGTGACAATCGTTTCCTCGTATACGTCGCGATGAGCTTCGCCTTCACGGTCGCCTATGCGAAGACGCGTCGCTTAATCGTTCCGATTGCGATTCATGCGTTCAATAACGCGCTCGTCATGGTCGCCCTATTATTGATGTAGAAATGAGGTGGCACGTATGCCGCGACACTTAAAAATCATGCTGACGTTCAGCTTATCTTTCGGGATCTTATTCACAGTCCTCGCCTACTACTCGGTACAAGAGTACGGTTTCAGCTTCTGGACGTACTTCATCATCGCCGTAGCCGCATATGACTTCTTCAAGGTATATCAAATCTTGACGCTCGCCCGAAAAGCGAAAAAAGAAAAGACCGATAAATCGGCATAAAAACATCCCAAGCGACGGCGTCGCTTGGGATTTTCTATAGTCAGATTTCCTTGGATGGGTTCATCAGGTCGTTTCGATAGACGTCTCGCATGAGTAAGCCACCAATCGTCAAGCCCCGATACACGAACAAACCACCGAGTGCGACGAACACTGCTTCAGCAGTCGGAAGGGTTCGCAGGTCGAATAAAAGCCCGACAATTAAGACGAGCAGGAAAGACAAGACGACGAACGACACCGTCTTCTCGTTCAGTTCGTTCATGATGCTCGTTTTCGACTCGTCCGAAAGTCGCTTCACTTGTTGACTGTAATAGGAATAGACGGTGATCCCGAGACCCGTGACCGCGACGAGCGCGTATTGTTCGAGCCAAAAGTCGAGGCCAATCAGCACCAGCCACATCACGAATAGTATCTTAAACAACGTATTACTCATCATTCACCTCCTGCTCGTACACATGGAGCTCATTCATCAAAAACAGCCCTTTTGTCGCAAACAAATAGGTCAGTGCGGTCAAGGCAAGGTCCTGAGTCGGGATCGTCACTAGCGTCGCACCAAAACCGATCAAGTACATCACCACGAACACGAGAACGGCGACGAGCCACGTCTTCTCACTCGAACGCCAAAGTAGACGTTCTTTGACCGAGGTCGCGTACTCTCCCGCTTTTAGACGTTGTCTCCGATAAAATAGTACACTCGCAATGAGAAACAACAGACCCGCGGACACACCAAAAACAGTGCCCGCCATCACTAACCCGATTCCAATCGCAAAGGCCAACTTCCGTCCATTCACTTGCCCCACCCCCTCTCACCCTCTATACGAAGAAGCCGTCGACAAGTTTCATGCGTGACAAAAAAAAGAGTGACGCCCCAATCGCCGCTTGATTCTATGTGTTATAAGACGATGAATCCGACCGTCAGCAGGCCATACATGAAACCGAGCACGATGACGCTGATGGCGATCGTTTTATACTGCGGGTACTTATGTAAGACGACCGCACCCGCGATGACGTGGATGAACGCGACGATGAACGTCAAAATGGCAAAGCCCATAGCTGTCTCCTTCTCTGACCCATCATTTTTAGAAAATCATGGAAAAAGATACTGTTTCAATTTATAATGAAGCACGAACTCATTTTATCAAACTTCATGCGAAAGAAGGGACTTATCTTGAATTATTCTCGAATGGATTTGACCACCCAAGAGATGCAACTCGTCAACAGCGAGGTCGAGAAACGCAAACGCAACCTCGTCGTCGCCTACTTGCTCTGGTTCTTCCTCGGGGCGTTCGGTGCCCACCGTTTTTATTTCGGGAAAATTGGCTCAGGCGTCGCCATGCTCCTCATCGTCGTCTTGACGCTCGGGCTCGGTGCAATCATCTCAGGTATCTGGGCACTCGTCGATGCGTTCCTCATGCCGGGTTGGCAACGGACTGACATCGACCGCATCGAACGGGAAACGATTGAACTCCTGCAAACGCGAAACGACCGTTATACGGGCTTTTAAAACGACCGGGACGAAGATTCGTCCTGGTCGCTTTTGGTTAAAAACTATTCTCTTTCAAGTAGAATGCAAAGTTCCGATGCTTCCGTTCCTTCGTCGCGTAATGAATCCATAGCCACGCGAGCGACTCGAGCTCACGCGCCAGCTTCAAGTGTCTGAGCGTATGGGCATCAAAGCCGATCTTCGCAGCGAGGTCTTGCACGGCCCGGACCGACTCCGGCTCGTCGCCGGCGATGAACATCATCGACTTGTTCGGGTTCTCTAGGTTCTCGACACCCGTCTGGTTGAACGCCTTGACGATGCGGACGTGCGGTGCAAGTTCTTGCAGATGCTCGGCCCCCGATTTCCCTTCCGGCCGCTCGATGGCGTCAAACTCTTTAGCGATCGGATTCGTCACGTCGATGACGATTTTGTCGTCCAAGTCTCGTAGCGATTGAATCAAGTCGACGGCGGCCGCGAACGGCGTCGTCAATAAGAGGATTTGCGCGTTCGACGCCACGTCTTGGAGCGACATCGTCCCCTCGCGCTCCGAGCGCGTCCCATACAACACTTCATATCCGACGTCCTCGAACTTGCGTCCGAGCGTCCGACCGACTTTACCGGCTCCTAATATACCAATCTTCATATACAACTCCCCTTCACAGTTCTTCGTCTGTCCGTGTCACCGTGCCACCGAGTTCGGCGGCGAGCCCATCGAGCACCGAATGATCAAACTCCTCCCCGATACCCATCACACCCGTCTGTCCCGGCTCGATGTTGCCGACGGTCCGTTTGAACGTCTCTTGAATGCTTTGGACGTGCTTCAAATCTTTCGTCCCGCCAATGAGTCCGCCCGTTAGCGTCCCGAATAAAATCCCGAACGGTCCTCCGAGAATCCCGACGGCCATTCCAATCAAGGCACCTTTCGTCGACTTGTTCGTCGATGTCAGTTGGACGGCATCTTCGAACGAGAACGCCCCATTATCTTCACGTTTAATGACGACGAGCTGTTCGAACCCGATTAGCCCTTCGGCGTGATACTTCTTCAACTTACTGAACGCTTGATACGAGACCGACTCCTCTGGAAACGTGAACGTGACGATGTGGTACGACTGCTTTTCCTTCTTCGCCATATCGGCTCCTCCTTTTAAAGGACCAGGTGACACATGCTTTCTCTTAACCCTTCCCCGGCTTCAGACGAAAAAAAACCTGTGACAATCGTACACGGCCAGCAGGTTTACATGGTAAAATTTACATAAAATATGTGAGATAGGAGCCACGCCTATGCAACGTCCGCTTCGAAAATCTGCCACGAACCGCTCGCTCTTTGGTGTCTGTGGCGGCATCGCTGAATACTTCGACCTGTCCCCGCTCGGTGTACGTTTATTCTTTTTAATCGTACCGGGGAACATCCTCCTCTATATGATTCTCGCCAATTCGATGAAGGACGCCCCACGCTATCTATAAAAAAACTCGGAAGCCGTGGCGAGGGCA
>NZ_JNAA01000027.1:0-657 GCF_000696055.1 Exiguobacterium sp. AB2 | reverse complement strand
CCTCGACCGTGTGCCCAATCAATTTGTCGAGCAGCTCGTCGTCGTCCATACGCTGACGGCGGAACTTCGTGAGCGAGGAGGGGTTGATGACGTCATCCTCCGGTGCCAGGTCCAGAAAATATTTGTAGGCGAGATCGGTCTTCGCCCGTCTGACGAGGTCGACGTCGGACAGGTTCGAATGCGCCTTCAGGAACAGATACTTGAACATCCGGACAGGATGGACAGCCATCCGACCGTTGTCGTGGCAATACGTATCCTCGAGCAGGTCGGTGATAAATTCGAACGAGACGAGGTCATGGATGAGCCGCAGTTCGTCATCGGCCGGGATCAACAGGTCATAGAGGGCCGCATACGGGCTCGGCGGCATGTTGGGCAGGTCGGGCATCATCGGGATCGCCTCCAAATGGGTTGGTTACAGTCAGTATAGTCCGGAATGCCCGGCGCGTACAGCGCCGCCCGAGGGCACGCCGACTCCCGGGGAATCAGCGGGCAAGGCGAGACCCAGCAGCGACGACGTCGCGATGCGGCTCGACGCCCGCCCCCAGGAAAGCGGCGTGCCGGACAGGGCGGCTGAAGGGCGATGAAAACAGAGGAGCGCCATCCCTTCCGGGACGACGCTCCTCTGTTCAAAAACATTTGAAGTTTTTCAGTGCCCTC
>NZ_JNAA01000026.1:0-12271 GCF_000696055.1 Exiguobacterium sp. AB2 | reverse complement strand
TTGACGGACTAACGAATGAGTTTCAGCTTAAGATTGCAATCTCAGCGATAGCCAGTCTGGTGCTAATCTCCTTGCTGTCGAGACGTAGAGCCAATCAATCGCGTCGATAGACATCACTTCATTCTTCAACGGGTTGTGCCTTCACTTGCGCCATCCACGCGTCAAGCTTGTCATAATCGATGTTCCCTGACTTTGCCGTGTAAAAGAAACCGTGGTAGCGGAGCGTGTCCTCGCTATTGATGATAAATTCATCGAGCTCATCCCCATCTTGATCGTATAAAGTGACCCGATACGAGTATCCCATATAGCCGATACTGGGCTTTCCTTTTTGAAAGGTGACGTCATTCAAGTTATTCATGACAGCGTATATGTCGTCTCGGTCATTCAAATTGAGTTCATAACCGCTCTGCCCGTCAGACACATGGATGCGGGACACGCTCGACGGTGACGTCGTGATGACGCGTTGCGGGATAAATGTCGTCGCATATAGCAGTCCGATAACGAGACCGGTAATCAATATTTACTTGCGTTTATTGTAGGATTTCTTCAAAATCGTTCTCCTTCGTGTCAGTCGTCAATCACATCTTCCCCGGCTTGCCGCAGTTTCTCTAGTGATTCAAGCATATGCGCGATCACATCGTCCGGATGGCGTTCCCACGTCCCGAGTTCGGCCACGACTTTGAGAGGAGCGTTCGACCGGTACGACCGGGTCGGATTGCCAGGGAAGCGCTTGTCCGTCAAGTTCGGGTCGTTCTCGAAGTCGCCCGTCGGTTCGACGAGATAGATGCGTTCACGAGCCCCCCCGCTCGCCAGTTCTGCTCCCCATTTGGCGGCTTCAAGGGTGGCCGTGAAATAGATGTAGTTTGACTGCTTGTCTTGATAGTTCGATCGTCGCTTCGGTTCAAGCAAGTCTCCTAGCTTCAGTTCGGCTTTCGTGCCGTGGAAAAACGGGCCGGGGTCGAGCGGTTTGATGTCATCAGTCATGTTTCATCTCTCCTTCAATCAGGGTGTCCTCAAAGTATAGTGGATGAATTAAGGAGAAGACAGTCTGTTTATGGTTCGAAATTCGCGATATAATAGAGACGGGAAGAGCGCTCGGCTCTTCTTTTTTATATGCGTTCAAAGTTGTTTTCGAAACGAATAACTCGTGATGGCATAGTCCATCTTCTCTTTATAAAAACGGTGTGCTTCGGTACGAGCGAGTCCCGATTCGAGAGCCACGTACTTGGCGCCTCGATCACGTGCGTATTCATGGACGAAGTGAAGTAACATCTCTCCGTATCCGTTCGAACGATGGTTCGCGCACGTCACGAGGTCATGAATGAAGACGTGCTTCTCGAGATAGAGATTGACGCGAACTTCGATTCCCGCGAGCGAGACGATTGTATCGTCTGCGTATAACGCATACAGTTCATAGCCCTGTGGTCGCATGGCGGCGACGAGCTCACGATAGCCGTCGAGAGTGAGATGAGTGCGCAGTTGGCTCATGACAGTGAACGAGTCTTCGAGTTCGCCTGGTGACTCGATTGGTTTGATGGTATAGACAGTCGATGAAATGAGAATCATGCCTCCTTAATCAAAAGGTTGTGATGTTGATTTCTCTTATATGAGATCCGATTCCTTTACCGGCAAGATATTTCTTTTAGATTTTCAATAGCACACAAAAAAGCTCTGGAACCATGCCGTTCATCGACGGTAGGTTCCAGGGCTTGATCGTTTAAATGTGATTTCAATTAGACGATGATGCTATCTCAAGAATGGCATCGACCATGACCGCTGCGTTCTCTAGCGTCACCTCATAGGAGCTGTCGTCATAGGTTAACGTCTCGTATTCACCACTCTGCAACTCATAGTGCTCGAGTAGCGGACGAAGACGGTCGTGGACCACTTGCACCGCTTCGGGCGATGTATACGGGAAGAGGATGGCAAACGTATCATGCGCGATTCGATACTTTTGATCGGTTCGTCGTGTCGCTGTGTGGAGTTCATCACTAAAGTAATTTAGAAACCATTCATACTCGGTACGTCCGTACTTTTCTTCAAAACGTGAGAACTCATGAATCGTAATGAATGAGACAGAATACGCACCACCATGTCGTACGAGACGGTCGCGTTCACTGATTACATCTATTCGAAACCGCTCGGCGTTGTCGAGCCACGTTTCGGGATCCACCGCAATCAATTGGCGCGCTCGTTCTTCTAACGCGAGTCTCGACTGTTGCACACGTTTCACCAGTTGGTGAACGAGACCTGAAACGACAGAGAGCACGAGTAGAAGTATAGTGAACCCGATTCCACGCCAATTGAAGAACTGAACTTCACCTTGGTCATTGACGGGAGCAAACGATAGAAAATAGATGAACAGAAAGATGAGCAGCGTCACCGATATCGTCAAGCCGGCGCGCATCCCGAAAGCGAGAGAGGACACGACGATGACTGGAAGTATTAATAGACCAAGAAAGCCGATGTCACTTTCCACAAGTAAGATGGTATACAAAATCGTTCCAATGAGCAGGGAAGCGATGAGGCCAATCAGTTGTAGTGATTCGTTACTCCATCGGTTCATAGCCATCCCTCCTTATCCAATGCTTGATGTAAGTCCTCCCCGACAATTCCCCATGTGATGATCAGTTAATCGACAGAAGGTGCTATAGCTACATTATAAAGCAAGTGATATTGAGGAACGGGCGATTTTTTGAAATGAAGCGAGTGTTAAATGAGGAAGTCGTTCAAGAGATATTAAGATGAAGCAAAGTTGTTTGCGAACAGAAGGCGGGGTAATGAGATGAATCAAATGGTGCGTGTATTTGATACGAAGCTAGAAGTGAAAACTATAGGAGAACACGGTAGACCGATTGTGATTATGACTGGTATGGGATGCTCGTTTGAGGAATGGATTGAGGTGACCGAAAGACTAGTTAGTTCAAACCGTATTTTGTTATACCATCGACCTGGGACCGGGAGAAGTGAAATCAGTACAAGAAAGCGTAATACAGAGGCGACAGCAAAGGAGTTAAAAGAATTACTTCACGTTCTACAGATTGACGAGCCGATTGTCTTGATTGGTCATTCCTACGGTGGACTTTGCGCCCAACACTACGCAAAACTATTTCCGGGGGATCTAGCTGCATTGATTCTTATCGACTCGACGTCTCATGATTTACATAAGCTTGATGCGCTCGATACTCCAGTGATGGATCGACTAGCATCGGACGAAGATTGGATTCAACAGTGTCGTCATTATGCAAAGTGTTCAACTTCAGAATTAACGGATCTCATTGGACCGAACTTAAGTGAAGCTCAACAAAAACTTCCCGAATCGATTCAAGCAAAACTTTTAAACTTTTCTAGGCGTCCACAATTATATAAAACGATGCTTGAGGAAGTCCAAAACTGGTATCAGGATGCGAAGTTGATCAAAGACTTAGGATCCTTTGAAGATGTACCGTTATACATTTTGAGTCGAGATGCAGAGTATGAAATAAAACGAGGTAGGATGGAAGGACTGCCTGAAAGTGAATTGAAAAGCTTTGAGGGCACATGGCATCAACTAGTTCGTGAACAAGCAGAACTATCTTCGAACAGTCGCTTTTTTATTGCAAAAGGGGCGTCCCATGCCATTCATTTGGATCGCCCCGATATGATTTTGGATGTAGTGAATGCATCTTTAAACAACTGAAGCCTAAATCGACCATGCGATACAAGTGCAGAATCGTTTAGCTTTATGAAACTTGTTCTTCATACTCGACTGTCTCATAGAATGAACGTCTCGACCGTGCTTGAACGATACGGACCGTCATTATCCCGATTACGAGGAAGAATAGTGAGAACGCCACATACGTCGAGCGGATACCTACATATTCAGCGAGAAGACCAATCCCAAACGTCAACCCGATGACAAGAATGGATTCGGCGACGTTAATCACCCCAGAGAAGCGGCCCATCAATTCGCTCGGCACGTTGTTTTGATAGAACGAGAGGAAGCCAGTATTCGCGAACGACAAAGCGAACGTGAGTAAGAAGAAGCCGACAGACGCGACCACGAATGATTCAGAGAAGGCGAAGATGAGATAGCCGACCGGCGTCATGGTCGCACCAAAACTAATCAAGAAAGGCAACGTCATGCGTGTGCTGAATGTCGCATTGATGATGGATCCGGCGATAATCCCGGCACCGGCGACACTGACGAGGAAGCCGTAACGGCTCTCAGAGAAGTCGAGCACCTGCGTCGCAAACGACGCCTCGAGCGAGTCGAGTCCGGACATGAAGATCGTCATGACACAGAACAGGCTATAGACGAGCGTCACATAGCGCTTCGTGGACGCGAAACGTACGACCGTCTTCCAATCTTCGATGATCATACGCACACTGAACACCTCAACTTCGTCACGGGCCGTGTAAAGCGTCGGCAAGAGCGCGAGAATACCGACTGAGACGAGTAGCGCCAAGGCGTTCAACTGAATGGCAAGCGTCGGGCTGCCAATCATGAACAAGAGCCCGGCGATGGCTGGTCCTAGGATAAAGCCGGCCGATTGCACAAAGTTTTTGAGGGCGTTGAACCGTTGCCGATCGTTACTTGGGACGAGCTTCGTCATATAGACGAGGGACGCCGACTCAAAGACGGAGCTCGCGACATTCAACAAAAACACGAGCACATAAATGAGGGCAAGCGAGTCGATAAAGGCGAGGCTGAAGACGACAACGGCACGAAGCGCGTCAAGTAGAAGCATGAGGCGTCGTGTATCCGTACGGTCGATGACCGTGCCTGACCAGAAATTGGCACAGAGTGCCGCAAGTGGGACGAGAATATAAAGGACGGACACCGCGAACGGCGATTGCGTCATCTCGAGGACAATCAAGTTGAGGGCGATGAAGTACACCCAGGCGCCGAGGTTTGAGATTCCGACTCCGGTGAGTAAAAGTAAAGGCTGTTTCCATGACTGCATATGCATCGTCCCCGTTCAAATGGATTTTGAACAGTATGTCACAAAAATGATGAACACGCCATAAGAAATGCAAATCATTTCAAAAATCTGTTTGAGAATGGATGGATAATTAGGAGGCTATTGCGGAAGAGACCAATATTTAAATGGTGTTCGCTGAGAAATAAGCGTCAATTTGATTAGGGACGTGTTCGAGGTTATCTGAGAGCTGGATGACATGCGACACATGGTAAAACGTGCTCTTCGTCTCAAAATTTGTCATGCTGTCCGTCGTGTCGTGAAGAAATACTGGAACGCTTGAACCGATGGCAGTGCCGAGCTCGACGTGGCTTCCTTTCCCGGCCGGAAGTAAGATGACGACAAAGTCAGAACCTTTGATGGCGTCACGTTCCTTCTCTCCGATGTCGCGTAGCGCATCGACCGAATCGGCCCGCGTGTTGAGCGTCCAGTCGTATGTATGGGTATGGCCTTGTGCGGAAAGCAAGTCGCGTAACCGTCTGACGTTCTCGATGTTATAAAACCCGGATCCGATATAGTAGTTCATTTATCTTCCTCCCATTCAAATGTGATTCATGTTAACTGCGACGATCCACCAGAGAATGAGACCGAATGCCAGCATAAAGGCGGCAATCAGTCCGATTCCGACGACGAACCGGTGGCGGGCCGTCCAATGATGCTTTCGTCCGAGGTGAAGGCTAAAACCGATGACGGACAATAGGAGCAGACCGGTCGTCCCGCCAATCCAACCCCATCCATATACAAAGGATAGGTTAGGCGAAAGCAGGAAATAGGCAAGAGCGGTGACGAGACCGCTAAACCCGACGAGTAACGATCGGCTCATGTCATCCTCCGTGACACCACCAGCGCAATCTCATGAATAGCGAGGATGAACAGTCCGATGAAGAAGGCGAACAAGGCGATAAAATCTGCCTCGACGTTGAAGAAAAGATTGAGCCCGAAGAGTGGGGTCACGAATAACAAATAGAGTGGATATTGAATCGCGAACAACGCGTCAAGGATGACGATGTCATACACATACGTCTCGAAGCTATGTAGCGTAAAGACGGTCACCCCGGCGAATAGGAGTGCCGTCACATAAAGCTTGGCGACCCGGTCATTCAAGACGCACGTTCCCATCATACAGAGGACAAGCAAGACGGACGATGTTGCCTGAAGCGGACCGATCGTCGCATCAGGGAACGTGACCGACGGGATGACGTTCAAGATAAAGGCGATGGCATAGACGCAGGATAGCGTCACGAGGCATCGTTTTCTTATGTTCATGACAAAGACTCCTCTCGATGGTCTCGTGCGAGTCGGGCCAACACGTGCAAAGCATCATCCGCATCGAACGAGCTGTACCACCGTACGTCGTTTGAATCGAGGATACGGTAATGACTACTGATGACGTTTTGCTGCATCACATAATCGCCGTCTGTCGCAATCTGTTTCCACCAGACCCGGCCGCCGAGCGTCTTCGATTTCGGCTCATAGTCTGTCTCTTTGGCGATTAGTTTGACGAACTCGACGGGGTCGTCCCCAATCTCATTCAATAGAATCTCGCTGCCATTGAAGAGGGCGCACAGCGTGACGACCGTGCCCCAGTTGGCGACGGTTCGTTCTTTCTCGATTTGGATGAGCGTCTTTTTCGAGATGCCGAGTATTTCCGCCATCTCTTCTTGGGAAAGCTGTTGCTCGACTCGAATCGGTTTTATGTGTTTTGAAACGGTTCGGATAAAATCAGTCTTCTTCATCATCCACCTCGATTGACTAGTTAAAAATAAAGGATTTTATGACAATAACTTACAAGTGTAATTTTACACCTTTTAAAGTTGCTGTCAATGATATTCATTGGAAAATCGAACCTATGAAGTAAATATTGAGGTAAAATGGAGGAAAAACGAGGTGCAAAAAAATGACGAAAGAACAATTGTTAGCGCTGTTACCGACGTCCGAAATAGAAATTCAACTGAAGGATGCAGAAGGGCTTCCGCGTTTCGCGTTCTTGAACGAACGCGGCCGTTTCGACGAGGTGCAAGGAGAGGTTTTCGATGAGGAAGAACCGTGGCCAAACCATCTCCCCGTCATCGGATATGAAGACTTTCTCGGGGATCTCGTCTGTGTCAATTTGAAGACGAACGAGGTCCTCATTGTCGACCATGAGACAGGTGAACACCTTGAAACGATCGCCGCTTCATTTGAAGAATGGTTGCAGACAGAACGATGACATGGGAAGACGTGATCACGTTTCTTCCGACCGAAGTGCGTCCTGTCAACATGACGATCGCTGCGGGTGAACGGCTGCCTGCGACGCTACTCACTTCCGATGAGGCGTCCCGTCTTCCGTCGTCTCGACTTGGGCAACGAATCGGATATGACGCTTCCGGTGATTGGCTCGTGTACGGACGTGATGAGGTGCTCGTGCTGTGGGACGAGATGACTGATGAAACGAAGTTGATTCGGACGCCAATCGAGACGTTACTCGACACTGCGCCGACAAACCAACGGCTCATCGAACTGTTTGAGCAGGTGAATGAGGGAACGCTGTCGCCTAATGAACTTCCGAGGCGCCGGAACGTCCCGTCTCGCAAGGATCTCGTGGAATGGTTATGTGCGGTGAGGGTAGGCAAGCTGACGTTTGAAAACGTCTCCGACTTGGCGGCGGACGCACTCGAGCGGACGGAAGACATGCACGTTGATCCACGCGTGGTGGACGGGCTGAGATTTTTGCACGGCATCGACCTCCCAGTGGAACCGGGTGTATATATGCATGAGAAAAAAGAGCTTGAGCGTTGGATTGACGAGCTGCAAGAAATGGAGGATTGATCATGAGGATTTCAATCGAACAGCTAGGTCAAGACGGGTTGACGCGCGAGATATCTAAATTAGATGGCTTGCTTACCTTTCTTCATGTCTAGAGTCTTCACACAAATCGACGAAAAACTCATTCCCTCTTTTCGCCAAAAAAAGTATACTTTATGTTATCGAATGAAGAAATGAGGAATTGAAATGCGTATCGAAACCAACCTGCCCGGATTTACGTTCGAAACCATCGAGGTGGTCGAACAAGCGCTCGGCAGCCGTTTGCCGAATGGACTCCGAGAGGCATGGCTTCACGACAACAAATTTGAGGTCAGGGAGTGGTTCTTTTACCCGATTAAAGATGAACGTTACTTCAACAAAACGTGGGACGACATCATCCGTGCGAACAGGGACGAACGTCAGTTGCCGGAAGGCTTTATTACGGTTGCGGAGAACGGGAGCGGGGACGAGCTCGGCTTTTTGACTTCAGACGTCGAGACGATCTACATCTGGTGGCATGAGACGGATGAACTCGAGCGAGTTGCCGACTCAATCGATGCGTTCGTCGAAGTGGTCCGATTGGAGTCGGACGTGATCGAGCGATTCTGTGCGCGTGTCCTTGAAAGCGAGACGGTGTTCGGCTTATCGGCCGAAGCGGACAATGGCTGGGCATATGCGCCTTCAATCATTGAGGCGACAGACGTGTTGCTGTTCTTCTCGACTCGTGAACGCGCACTTGCTTGTAGGGCTGAGGAATGGGAAGACTATCAGCTTATCGAGTTGCCACTTGATTTGTTCGTCGCGGGCTGGTTGCCGAATATGGCGGATGACGGGTTGCTATGTGGATTGGATTGGTCGAGTGACTTGAAAGGGATGGAGTACGATCCCGAAACCGTCCTAGAAGCCATCGAAGAAGAAGACTAATTTTATTTCAAATACCGCATTTATATTTATTTTTATTAAAGGAGAAGTTGTAAAATGATGAACCGTTTCAAACAGAAGCGCAAGCATAGCGCGCAATGCACCTGCTCGGTATGCCAAGCACCGATTGACGTACCGCTCGGATATGGTTCGCTCATGCCGACCTTTATCGAGGAATTATCTAAGAAAGAAAGGAAACGGCGCGTCGTCTTGACCGATGACGTCTGCGTGCTTGACGAGGAACATTTCTTTGTGAATGGTTGTCTCGAACTCCCGATAATCGGGGAAGACAACATCTTTACTTGGAACGTCTGGGTGTCGCTCAGCGCGGATAATTTCTTTCGGATGCTTGATGCGTGGGAAGACCCGGCTCGTGTCGAACTTGAACCGATGTTCGGTTGGTTCTCGACAGACTTGCCCGATTATCCGGACACAATCAATTTGAAGACGAACGTTCATATCCGAGAGGTCGGGATGCGGCCGTTTATCGAACTCGAGCCGACCGACCATCCGCTCGCCATCGAGCAGCGAGTAGGCATCACACGTGAACGGATCGAGCACTTGGCCCGAAACATCGATCAAAGGGAACGGTCAAGGGACTAGGGGATCGAACGGACGAACGACAAAGTCGCCGTCTTGCTCGAAAAATTGTCTCAACAGATGAACATGGGCGAGACCGTACAAGAGCACGATGCGGTCATCCGACTTCGCGACACGTTTCACATTCTCATAGATGCGCTGATTCCGTGCATTCCAGTAAGATTCGACCCAACTCGAGCCTGTCGGACCGACGGCGGCGATTTCGGTGTAGGCTTGATGCATCGAATCGGTAATCTCGCTTTTGTTTATGTACGCATAATACTCAGAAATCGAGAGGGTAGCGAAGGCGGTCTCCACGTCCTGCACGAGTGTCCGCTGTGTCGAAATGATTCTCGCCATCTCGACAGGGTGAGTATCCATCACGTCACCAAGGCTGACACCGTCAATCGTTTCGTTTCAATCGACGGCTTGAACGAACGGCAAACCGCACAGCTTCGCGAGCCGGAAGCCGATTTGTTCGCGCTCGTCTTCGCTGGCTGTGAGCGGATTAGTTACATATTTCTGATAACGCTGATTCAACGACTCCTGATCAGTTTTCGCGACTTCGAGACAGATGACGGTCGGTTCGAAACAAGAACATCGCGTAACAAACGCATCTAGCTCTTGTTGACGGGTGGGACTGAGGATATCGGACGTTTCTGGCATCAAGATATCCCCGTTGTTCGGCATATTCAAATGCGTCGTTCCAATGAGCAACAACTCAATCATGCTTTCTCACACTCCAATATAAAATTTCTATACGTTTTCTCTACGATCTCTTTTAGAATAAGTTTCAGAAAAGATAATCGAGAAGGTAAGCCCTATGACACGAAATGATTTCTTTCCAATTAAACGAATCCCAAACAGCGGCCACTATTGTTGGAACGATATAAACTTTTAATAAATTGAATGGAGTCTATTATGATTCAACTCAAGGTAGAGAAGCATTCCATTTTCAATACGATTGAACAATTATATACCTGAAAAGAAGACCTTTTAGCTCGACAGATTTATCAATGGAACGATACATATATTTTGAAAAAATATTAGACTGAAAGAGGGGGATTCAATGAAACAACCGACAGAAATCGCGACCTATCAGATGACCATCCAAGCTCCGATCGACCACGTCTTCGCCTGTCTGGCAGAAGATGAACACATCATCAAATGGAACGACCATCTCATCGAGAACATTTACGAGGACAATGACAACGCACTCGTCGAAGGCAAACGTTTCGTCTCGGTCCAACAGTTCGAGAATAAAGAGATTCGTGTCGATTCCATGTTGACGCATGTCAATCGACCTTATGCGTGTGAAGTACAGGCTGTGACGAACCAAGGTGTCTCGACGACGTCTTACGTCCTCGAGGAGACCGAAGGCGGCACAAGCGTAACGGTTCGAATCACGTTGTTGCCTTCGTCTTGGTTTTACCGGTTGTACGCAAAAGGATTCGCCTGGGCGATTCGTCTCATCTATGACGAGCAGTTCAAACAGTTCCGAATCTATACCGAGGCGAGTCAGCAGGCCGCCCTTGCCGATGAGGCGGAGTAAACAATGATTCATGCCATCACCACTAGTAACCGGACCGAGGTTCGCGCATTTTTCATGAATCAATGGGGGCTTCCCAGATGGTCGTCTCGTCTGGGACATATGACTGTGCGTCGCTAGACGGTTTCGTCTGGATGAACGGGTCGATTCATGGGCTCGTCACGTACGTCATCCGTCATGATGCGCTCAAAATCATCTCGCTCGACAGTCTACTGGAAAACAAAGGCATCGGGTCCTCACTCTTAGAAGAAGTGGAACGAGAGGCGAAGCGTCATCGTCTTAAGCGTTTAACTTTGATTACGACGAACGATAATGTGCACGCGCTCGCGTTTTACCAAAAACGCGGCTTTCGGCTCGAACGAATCGTGACGGATGCGGTCAATGTGGTCCGGCTCGAAAAGCCAAGCATCCCCCTGATTGGGAATAACGGCATCCCACTTCACGATGAAATTGTCTTGTCAAAACAGCTATAAAGAAACGAGGAGACTACCTATGATTCGATTCGGCATCATCGGCACGAACTTTATTACCGACACTTTTTTAAAGACGATTCAACATATCAAGGACGCAGAAGTGACGGCCATCTATTCAAGAACGGCGGAGCGGGCAGATACATACGCCGCTCAACATGACATCCTTTATACGTTCACATCGCTTGAAGCGATGGCAGCGAGTGACGTCATCGACGCGGTCTATATCGCGAGCCCGAACTCGCTACACGCCGAGCAGAGCATCCTGTTCATGCGTCACAACAAGCACGTTCTCTGCGAGAAACCGTTCGCCTCGAACGTCCGCGAGGTCGAAGCGATGCTCGAGACGGCACGTGCGCATGACGTCGTCTTGCTCGAGGCGCTCCGCAACTTGTTCATGCCGAACTTCGACGTGTTGCGCCAACAACTTCATCTCGTCGGTCCGGTCCGGCGCGTCATCTTGAACAAGTCGCAATATTCGTCACGGTACGATTTGTATAAGCGCGGGGACAACCCGAACACGTTCAATCCCGCCTTCTCGAACGGTTCCTTGATGGACCTCGGCGTCTATTGCCTCGGTCCCGCGCTCAAGCTGTTCGGTCGACCAAACACGGTATCGACGAACGCCGTCAAACTCGAGTCGGGCGTCGACGGCAGCGGCTCGGCCATCCTCTCGTATGACGGGATGGACATCGTCATGCTCCATTCGAAGATTCACGGTTCGAACTCGCCGTCTGAAATCATCGGGGAGACGGGGCGGATCTTGATTGACGACATCGCCACGTTCGACCGGCTGACGTTCGAAGGGCGTGACGGGACGACCGAGGAGCTCGTCAGCGAGCAGACAAACCCGATGGCGTTCGAGATTCAGGAATTCATTCGGTTGATCGAGACGGGGGAGCGGGAGACGTCGCATCATACATATGACGACATGCGCACGCTCGCCGACGTCATGACCGAGATGCGCCGACAAATCGACGTCCGTTACCCGGCAGACGCATAAAAAC
>NZ_JNAA01000025.1:0-22970 GCF_000696055.1 Exiguobacterium sp. AB2 | reverse complement strand
CCCCGTCGGTTGACGGGGTTTTTCTTCTACTTAGCTGCTGTTTTCGGACGAACGAACAACGCCACGATGAACGTCAGTGCGAGGACGACGAGTAGCCCGAGCGAGATGTCATTGAATCCGAGCAAGTTCAACGCCACACTGAGCGCGACGGCGACATAAAAGCCACCGAGCGCTTTTTTCACGAGTTGAGAACTGAACCGTTGCAATTGCTTCGCACCGATCGGAGAGCCGATCATCGCGCCAGCGATGAGCGCAAGGCCGTGCCAATAGTTCGTATCAGCCCCGGCAATCGCATAACTGACGACACCGGACAAGACGATCAATAGCGCTGCCGCGATACTCGTCCCGACGGCCCGTTTCATCTCGGTGTTGAGTAACTTGACTTGAAGTGGCGTCAACACGAAGCCACCGCTGACACCCATAAGTGACGAGATGAATCCGCCGAACAGTCCGATGAATCCGATCCGCGGCACCGATTCGGAGCCGACACTCCCTTCGACGTGTTGTTTGGAACGGAAAAACGAGATCGCGAAATACGTCAACAGTGCGATATAGGCGAGCGAGATGACGGGTTTCGCCCCGTCGAGCGTCTCGAGATAAAACACGAGCGGTGTCGCCACCCACGTCCCGACGACCCCGAACGCACCGATCAAGAGGGCGTGTTTCGGATTGACGTTTTTTAATTTGATATGGGAGATCGTCCCCGCCGTCGTCGACCCGAGCGTGAGCATGAGACTGAGCGCGATGGCCGCACTCGCCTCGTAGCCGAAGACGAGCAGGAGCGGCGTGAGTAAAATCCCGCCCCCGATGCCGAAGAATCCGCTCAAAATCCCGATGAGCGCTCCAAGCAGTAGAAACGAGAGTATTGCCATGATGTCCATTTTGGTCCCTTCTTTCTTTCCTTCTCGTTACTAATCATAACAAAAAGAGACGCTATCTGCGTCTCTGATGTGAATTACGGCAAGAACGGTGGCGGCAAGATTTCCGTCATCTCTTGCTCCAACTGCCCATAAAACCGTTCCACCGCCTCTCTCGGGAAGAAGAATGCATCCACCCGCTTCGGTCCGGTCCTCGCCCAAACCGTCCATTTATACAAATCGTCCGCCTTCCGTTCAATCCTTAAGACGAAATATGGTTCGATTGGATCGAGCAAAAACTTCTCCGACGTGCCATCTAACAATTCTCTCATACCAGACAATAAATCTTGAAACTCTGACTCGAGGAGCAATGATCCATAAAAAATTGAAGATGAATCTCTGTTCTACCTCGATCGTGAACATGGAGGCGATGAACACGTCTTCCCCTTTCTCTGAATACTTTCTTGGGAACAGTTCAATCGTCACGTCCGCTTGATGAATCTTCGCCATCTGATCACTCCAATCGATTTCCATTCCTATACGGTACTTCAGACTGAACGAAAAGAGTCTAGGCTACCCTAGACTCCACGTTCAGAGCACCCGCTCTAAAAAATCGAACAGTTGCTCCCAATATTCAGCTTGGAACGTTTTATGCGAGGCGACATGACCGTCATTATCGGTCACCCATAACTCGATTTGGTCGTTTCGTTCGGCCAACCGTTCGCTCTCTGACACTGGGATGGCGTCGTCCCCTCTTCCATGAATCAAGAGAATCGGCGCATCGATGTTTTCGACGTCGTCAATCGGTTTGACAAGATCCACATCAAGTCCGGTGAACCACGGCGTCACCGTCATGATGACCGGAGTGAACGGGAAGTTCGGCAAATCGCTCCACACCGGCAAATTCGTCTCGAGATACGCACGCAAGTCACTGAACGGACTGTCGGCGATGACGGCTGCGACCGCTGTCTCATCGGCCGTCGCAAGCGCCGTCGCCGCTCCCATCGCGACGCCGTATAAGACGATCGGTCCATCAGTCCGCTCCCTCGCGAAGGCGATGGCCGCTTGTAAGTCGGACTGTTCTTTCGCCCCGACCGTGACGCGGTCGCCTTCCGAGATGCCTGACGCCCGAAAATCAAACGTCAAGAACTGGTAGCCCTGTTTATGGAACTCCGGGATCAGTTCTTTCAGTGGCAAATCCGACTGCTCGCGGTTTTTTCCATACCCGTGGGCGAAAACGATTGTCGCCCGTGGTGTCGGGTGCGGGATCCACCAGCCGTACAAGTCGCTGCCATCCTCCGCTTGAATCGTCACGTTCTCATACTTGATGTCGAGCGCTTTCGGTGTGAACGTCAACGTCTCACGGACGGGTGACGTCAATTGGTCGCCGATATGGGCCGAGATGCCCACGACAGCGAGGAACGCGACGAGCACGATGACGGCCAGCGCGATTCCTGTATACTTCACAAAACGGTTCATCCGATTTCCCCTCTCCATTGTTAGTCAGATAGCCAGCTACGCAACGCGACGAGCGCGTGTTGGACGGGCTCCCACGTGTCCGACGGGATGACGTAGCACGTCGCCTCGTGAATCGTGAACGTCTTGACGTCTTTTCGTTTGACGATATTCTCACCGATCGGACCGAACGGGTCACTGTTGACGTCGACATGTTCAAACGTCTTCCATACCCGCTCCCCTGACTCGACCATCGCGCAACCGAACGGCTTCATCGGACCGTCAATCCCGTACTCGGCATAATGCCAGAGCGTCGTCGCATCGAGCGGTGAACCGAGATGAAGGATTTTTGCGTTCCGTTCAATCATCTTCTCAATCGGGGAGCCCGGTCCAAAGCCCGCATCGAGCGTATGACCGGAGACGACCTGCTCGGCGTCGTCTCCCCAAGCGGCGACGGACCACATCGGGTGTTGGCTGCGATACACATTCGGGTACGACCTGAACAGTTCGGGGACACGACCCATTCCGCGCGTCGCCGTCTTTTTCGGGTCGTAGGGCGGCATCGTCTCACGTATCGTCTCCCACCATTCGACCGGCACAGGCGGCGCCTCCCAGCCTGCAGGGTCCGAGTTGTCCCCGGTCTGGGTCGCCATCATGAGTAACCCTTCCGGTCCGACGGTCTCTTGCAACGCTTCGATGACTGTCTGGGCTCCGCCCGATACCCAACCGAGCTTCGATAGGGACGTGTGGACGAACAGCGCGTCTCCTCGTCGAATTCCGGCTGCTTGCAACTGACTGATTAAACTCGATTTCGTTTCCATATGTCTCATCATCATCTCTCACTCCACGACGAGCTGGATCGTCGACCCGCTCCTTGTTTTCTTCACTTCAATCCGGGCATCGACGCGGTCTTTCAACTCTTGAACGTGGCTGATCACCCCGACGAGCCGACCGCTCGATTGGAGCGACATGAGCAACTCAATCGCCTGGTCGAGCGATTCGGCGTCAAGTGTCCCGAAACCTTCATCGATCAGCATCGTCTCGAGGCTGACGCCACCGCTCAATTGCTGCACGACTTCAGCTAGGCCGAGGGCGAGTGACAAGGAAGCTTTAAAGCCTTCACCGCCGGATAAGTTTTGCACACGCCGCGACTGGCCCGTATAGGCGTCAAAGACTAATAATTCGAGGCCGGACTTCGCATTTCCTTTTGCCGTCTCGATTTTTCGTTCAAGTTGGAACTGTCCGCTCGTCATTTGATCGAGATGGATATTGGCCGCATGTAAGATTTGGTCGAAGAACGCCGTCTGGACGTACGTCTCGAACGTCAGCTTCTGCGGGTTCACGCCGCGCCCCGTATCGGCGATCAACTTGATTGTCTCAAGCCGTCTGACGTCGGCATCCGTTTGTTCACGAAGCGCATTCCACTCGCGGACCGTCTGGCGGTGACGTTTCAAGTGGACGTCAGCGGTGACGAGACGTTCGGAGAGCGACTCGTTCTCCTCCTGTGCCACTCGGACGCGTTCTTTAAGCGCTTCGACCTCAGGACGTGGCCGCGCCCCGATCTTCACTTCCACTGCTTGCAGGGCGTGTTCGATTCGCCCCGCCTCTTCGAGCTCTTTGGCGAGACGTTCTTTTAACGTCGGCAACGTGTCGACGAGCGTCCGGTCCTGTAAGAATGCGTCTTCTGTCAACTCGATTTTCTGAAGTGCCTCGTCGAGTTGCGCCCGCGCTTCGTTTAACCGGCGTTCCTCGAATTCGAGCTGTTCCGTGAGCAATCGGAATCGTTCGGCTTCCCCCCACTTCAGACGATTGACCTCTTCAAGTCGACGCTCATACTCCGCGACCTCACGCGTAACGGCTTGGAGTCGTAACGTCAGCTGGTCGCGTTCAGTCGTCAACGTGGTGCGTGTCATGCCGTCCACTTGTCGCATCGTCTGTAACGTTTCTTGAATCGATTGCAACGCTTCGAATAAGGATTGCCGCTTCTCCGCCTGCTCTCGCTTGGCGGTCTCAAGTTTCCTGACCGCCTGCGTGGTCGTCCGATACGTCGCCTCGAGGCGCTTACGCTCTTCGACATCGCCCCGGAGTGTTTGGACGAGAGACGCTTGATGTTTGAGCGCCTCGCCCGCCGGACCGTGGAATTGTAACGCTTCGGAAGCGGTGTCGCGCTCATTGACGAGTTCATCGAGTTGGCGCTTGAGCGCCCGATAGTCGGCGCGTGCCTCATGGAGCGCGGTGTCGAGCCGCCGGAGCGTTTCGATCGCTAATTGATGCTCGGTCACGTTCGCCCTTCCACCAGAACCTTCGACAGGTTCATGGCTACGTGAACCGCAAACCGGGCACGGATCGCCCGCCTTGAGCCGGTCCCGGAGCGTGTCCGCCATGAGCGCATGCTCGGCTTCGACGAAACGCTCGACAAGCGTGGTTTGGGCTGTATGTTGACGCTGCACGTCTTTCCCGTTCCGCTCACAAGCGGCGAGCTCGCTGGCGACACGCTCGCATTTTTCAACGAGGTGGCTGTGATACTCGAGCTGACTGTAGCGCCGCTCCGCTTCGACGAGTTGTTCAGTCGCAGGCTTGTCTTCAAGCTGTTTCGCGAGCTTCTGTTCCAGGTCACGTAGCTCAACTAAGCGAGCCTCGTCCGTGAACACACCGAGTTGCTCGACCTGTCGCTTCAACGCTGTCCGCTTTTCTGTCGCGCGTTGCCATTCCTCGACATATGGTAGCAATTCAGCGATGTCAGTCAATCGGTTGTTCGCCCGTTCGGCTTCTTGGCGGAGCTCCGTCATCTTGTCGGATTGTTCATGTAACGTCTCAAGCTGTGCCGCATACGTCTCGTCACGCTTTTGAGATTCGATGCGGTCTTTTTTGATGCGCTCGGCATCGCGCCGAAGCGTCTCGAACCGTTCATAGTGCGGTTGGATGGTCACGACTTTCTCGAGCCGCTCAATCAAGGCACGTCGTCTCACGCGATCCTCTTCTGCGTCACGGAACGTGTTGAGCGCGTTACGGTACGTATCCCGCTCTTCCATTAACGCGAGTAGTACCGTTGCCTCATTCAAATGCGTCCGTGCTTCCTCGAGTCGGATCTCAGCCGTCCGCTTCTCTAGCTGCACCGTGTCTTTCGTTTGTAACAGACGTTCTTCCCTATCCTCAAGCCACGTGACAATATCCGGTACGTTCCGCATCGCAACCGTTTCGATCTCCTCGTCTTCAAGTTCTAACAGTTTTAACCGCGTCGTCTCGATCGCCCACTCGACCTGTTTTCGATACTTCCCATGTCGTTCGACCCATTCCTCTTGGAACGCGCGATACGCTTCCGTCTTGAAGATCGACTGTAAAATCTGTTGTTTCTTGACGGAATCCGAGTCGAGCAGTTGCCGGAACTGATTTTGCGGAAGCAGTAAGATTTGGCTGAACTGTTCATAATTGAGCTGCAGGAGCGACTCAATCGTCTGTTCGACGTCGTTCACTTTCGTCGCGACAGGTTTCCACGCGTCGTTCCATTCATAGAGCACCGCCTCGTGCGGGATCGGCGTCTTGTTCTTCGGATGCGGTTGCTGCGGCTGACGGACGATGCGGTACCGCTCGTCTCGAATCGTGAACGAGAAGTCGATCTCGGTCTTCCGCTCCGGATCCGCATACTGACTTCTAAAGTCGCTCGCGTTTCGAAGCAACCCGCTCGCCCGGCCGTATAGGGCGAACGTCATCGCGTCAAAGATGGTCGTCTTGCCGGCACCTGTGCGTCCGCTGATGACGAACATCGAACGCCCTTCAAGTTTCGTGAAATCAATCGTTTCCGTCTCGGCGTAAGGGCCGAATGCGGTGATAGTCAGGCTGACAGGTCTCATTTCAGACCACCCCCTTCGGTCAGTTCACGGACATGTGCGTCAGCGTCTTTCCCATGTACAGCTTTGAAAAAGTCGAGATAGACGTCCTCGACCGAACGACGGTCGAGCTTCTCCCGTTCGACGCGTGACGTCTCGTCCTGACGGCGCAACAGTTCGAGCTCGAGATGGAGAATGTTCGGATAAACCGTGCGCAGCTTCGCCATCGGGTCGAACAAGGCGCGCTCATCCGTCAACACAATCTTCAAATAATCCTCCACAGCCTCGTCTTGATAGAATGACGGGGCGAGCAGCTCATCTAACGTCCCGGTCAAGATGCGAAGATCCCGTCGCGCCTCGAGCGGGCGACGCCGGCGCGTCCACGTCCCGTCCCACTCGATGATATCGACCGATTTGACATGGTTCGCCTCGGAGAACGAGTATTTCATGAGCGAACCGCTGTACGCGATCCGGTCATCTTGAATCGCGTCCCGGTTATGCAAATGACCGAGTGCCGTATAGCCGAACGGGGCGTACAAGCCTTTCGCGACTTGTCCGGCCGTCCCGACGGACAGTTGACGCTCAGAATTGGTCTCGAGTCCGCCCGCGACAAAGCTATGGCCGACGGCGACCGCTCGTTTATCGATGTCGCCGTAAGCGTCGACGACCGCGGCGAGCGCATCGTGATGCGTCCGAATGGAGTCGTCATGAAAAGCGTAACGAATCCGCGCCGGCTCGAGGAACGGCATCAAATAAAACGGGACACCGCCGACTTCGAGCGGTCCCGTATCCGGCTCAACTTTTCCGACGATATGGAGCCCGACTTTCGTCAACAGTTTCGAGCTGTACTGCAAGCGCTCTGCTGAATCGTGATTGCCGGCGATGGCGAGGACGGGAATGTTTCGTTCTAAGACGAGCGCTTTCCACATCTCGTCGAGCAAATCGACGGCCTCGACCGGCGGCACGGCGCGGTCGTATAAATCTCCCGCGACGACGATCGCGTCCGGTTTCTCCTCATCGACGATGGTTAAAAACGAATCGAACAAGACGATCCGTTGGTCTTCTGTCATATGGCGGCCGTGGACGATCTTGCCCAGATGCCAATCGGCCGTATGTATCCATTTCATGTCACTTCACCTCGTATCTATTCTATCATTATTCGGTAATCCAGTTCGACGTCTTGACACTTCATTTCGAAACAGCGAAAGTTAAATGGAAAGGGGGTCGTGTGATGGAATCTACGACCACATGGCGGTCATTCGTTCGACTGTTTCGAATCGCCAAGCCTCCGAAAGCGTTATTCATCGGGGCAATCCTCATCTCGCTCGTTCAAGCGATGGCCTCACTTGCCATCCCGCTCATCTTGCAACGTGTCGTCGACAACTGGAGCGTCGCCATGCTCGATGCACGGCTCGTCACCATCTTCATCGTGGCGTTTTTGGTCCAAGTCATCTCGAGCGCGATTTCAATCTATTGGTTACATATTGTCGGTCAGCGCGTCGTCGCGAACTTACGGACGACGTTATGGGAACGGCTCGTCGCGTTGCCGATCCCGTTTTACGACGGCATCAAGTCGGGCGAGCTCGTCTCGCGGCTCAATAACGATACGACGACGCTCCAACAACTGTTGTCCGAGCAGAGCGTCCGTCTGCTGACCTCACTCGTCTCGATCATCGGGGCGGTCGGCATCTTGTTCATGCTCGATTGGCAGATGACGCTCGTCATCCTGTTCTCTGTGCCGACGACACTGCTCATCGTCATCCCGCTCGGCCGAAAGTTGCGCGTCATCGCCAAAAAGACACAACACGAACTCGGTGCCTTGTCCGGGTTCTTCGCCGAACTGCTCGGCGAGATTCGCCTCGTGAAGTCGCAAGCGACGGAGCCGGAAGAAGTGACAGAAGGAAAACGCCGGATTGAGCTCCTGTTCAATTACGGGGTAAAAGAAGGACGCATTCAAGCGCTGTTAATCCCGCTACTTAACGTGACGCTGACGGCGATGCTCATCGCCATCCTCGGCTTCGGGGCGTACCGTGTCTCGACCGGTGCCCTGTCGACGGGGTCACTCCTCGCGTTCATGCTCTACTTGTTCCAAATCATCACGCCGCTTATCACGATGTCGGAGTTTTTGACGCGTCTCCAAAAGGCGCGCGGTGCGACCGAACGGATTTCAGAACTGCTTCTCGTGGAAGCAGAACCTTATACGGACAGGGCGGAATCGATTCAACAGGCGTCACTCGCCTTTGAGGATGTGACGTTCCAATATGGTGAGACACCCATCATCAAACAGCTGTCGATGACCGTTCCGTTCGGGGCGACGACAGCGATCGTCGGACCGAGCGGAGCCGGCAAGACGACGCTCTTCGCGCTCGTCGAACAATTCTATCTGCCGACGTCAGGGCGAATCACTTACGGCAGTCGAGACATTCAAACATATGGCCGGAACGATTGGCGCCAAATCATCGGCTACGTTGCGCAAGACTCGCCTGTCCTATCGGGCACGGTCCGTGACAATATCTTGTACGGATTGAAACTAGACGCCTCCGAGGAAGAGATTTTACAGGCGTGTGAGATGGCGAACGCCCGTCTCTTCATCGAGGCGATGACAGACGGGCTCGATACCGAGATTGGGGAGCGTGGGGTCCGGTTGTCCGGTGGGCAGCGTCAGCGACTTGCCATCGCCCGAGCGCTTCTACGCGATCCGCAAATCTTGCTTCTCGACGAGGCGACCTCGAGCCTTGATTCCGAGTCGGAACGGCTCGTCCAAGAGGCGCTCGACCGGCTCATGCGCGGCCGGACGACGCTCGTCATCGCCCACCGTCTGTCGACGGTACAACACGCCGAACAGATTATCGTTCTCGAGAACGGTGCGATTAGTGGTCGTGGCACGCATCAACAACTGTTACGAGATAACGCACTTTATGAAAAACTTGTCACGCAACAACAATTAGGAGGTCAATCAGTATGAAGACAATCGGATTTATCGGACTCGGGGTCATGGGACAAGCGATGGTCAGGAACTTGATGAAAGCGGGATTCCACGTCCAGGCCCATACACGGACAAAAGAGAAAGCAATCGCTTTACTCGAGACGGGCGTCACGTGGTGCGACACCGTCGCTGACGTCTGCGCCGGGGCCGATGCCGTCATCACGATTGTCGGCTATCCGTCCGACGTCGAGGAAGTTTATTTCGGCGAAGGGATGATTCTTCAATCGGCTGAACCGGGTACGCTCGTCATCGACATGACGACGTCTTCCCCAATCCTCGCCGAACGCATCGCCGAGGCGGCCATCGACCGGAGCTTGCTCCCGCTCGATGCCCCGGTCACGGGCGGTGACGTCGGTGCGAAAAACGGGACGCTGTCCATCCTCGTCGGCGGTGGGGAGTTCGCGTTCACGAAGGCGCGTCCCTTGTTTGAAGCGATGGGTCAGGCGATCGAGCGGATGGGCTATGCCGGGAGCGGCCAATATGCCAAGCTCGCGAACCAAATCGCCATCGCCGGCATCATGATGGGCAACGTCGAGATGCTCGCGTTCGCGAAAAAAGCCGGGCTCGACGCCGAGCAGTTGCGTCAGACGATCCGTGGCGGCGCGGCCGGGAGCTGGACGCTCGAGAACCTCGTCCCCCGGATGATTCAAGAGGATTACTCGCCAGGGTTCTTTATCAAACACTTCATCAAAGACATGGGGCTCGCCTTAGCGAGTGCCGAGCAGCTGAACGTGAAACTGCCAAGCCTCGAGCTCGCCTCGAAGCTGTATACGATTCTTCAAGAGAACGGCTATGGGGATAACGGGACACAGGCGCTGATTGAGTACTATCTACATCAAGACGTTTGAAATGAGGGATGCGTGGAATTAAGTGAGTGAAGGAGGCGAATGTCCATGCCATGGAACATGAAGGACTATCCGCAATCGTTGAAGAACTTTGACCCGCTCGTCAAAAAGAAAGCCATCGATATCGCCAACGCCTTGCTCGCCCAAGGATATTCTCCTAAAAAAGCCATCCCGATTGCCACCGAACAAGCAAAAAAATGGCACGCGGAAGCATCGAGCGAGGAGCGAAAAGCGTTCGATGATGCACCCGATCCTCAAAAGACAGATCGTCATGACACATGAAAAAACGGTCAGCTGCGCGTATGCTCAGCTGACCGTTTTTTTCTTGTGCTGCGTCTTTTTCTGCTTTGATTTCCAAGTAGAGCCCCGCGAGTGCCGTCTCGAGATAAGGCTGGACGAAGATTAAGGCGAGTCCGCCTGTCACTAAAACGAGTACGTACCAGCCGATATAACTCGCGAGCAGCTTGAGCATGACGAGCTTTTTACCGTCCATGAGTCGCTTGCTCACTTTCATGGCGGCGAGAACGGACAGGTCGGGTTGGTCACGCAAGATGAACGGGACCATGCGAAACGTTAAATAAAACCACACACCCGGTACGATCAAGAGCAACATGAGGAGATTCAACCCAAGATAGAACACCGCGTAATAACCAACGGCCTTCACATACTGTCTGAGCGATCCGAACGAATCGAATAGCAAGCCGAGCGTCGGTTTGTCTTCTTTCGCGATGTCGAGATAAATCCAGTTCCGGCCCAATTCGAGCGGGGCGAGCAGGACGAGCGAGCTGTACAACAATAGAATCGATGTGAACAGAACGTCCGGCGTCGCATCAGCCGAGAGGTCGAGTTGCGACGTGACGACCGTTTGCACGAGCATCGTTGCGATGGCCGCAAAGATCGCGATGCCCCAATTTCCAGAGAGCATACGTAAAGCAAATTGTTTATATACGGAAGCCTGCATAACGTCACCTACATTATATCGTTTTTTTCATTATAGCAAAAAAACAGTCTAACGACTGCTTCATTGCCTCATTTGTTCGCGCAACTGTCGGAACTTCGACTCATCGAGCGCGCCGTCAGTCCGGACCCCGGACCCGACGTGGACGAATGAGACGTCAAGTGTCTCCATCAGTTCGCGTACATTATTCGCATCGATACCGGCTCCGGGTAAGATGTTCATCTCGGCCGTCTCACGCATCGCCTTGAGCGAATCGATTCCTTCTCGTGCCGTCGCGGCTCCACCGGACGTCAGGACGTGATCGACTTCAGGAAAATCGTTTAATACCTCGACGGCGGCGAGTATATCTCTCACCTCATCGATGGCGCGATGGAACGTGAGCGCCATGTCCCCTTTATGCTTGATAACTTTACCAAGGATCCGTTCATCGAGGCTCCCGTCAGCCGTCAATGCGCCGAAGACGATTCCTGCAGCTCCGAGTTCGCGACAGAGCCCGACGTCCGCGAGCAACGTCTCCTCATCGTCCTCGCTGTAAACGAACGAGTTCGCGTGCGGACGAATCATGACATGGACCGGGATCGAAACATGCTCGACCACGTTTCGAATCGTCCCGAAGCTCGGTGTCGTGCCGCCTGAAGGGAAATCGGCAATTAACTCGAGCCGGTCCGCTCCAAAACGTTCTGCTTGTTTCGCTTCTTCTAACGTAGTCACGATGACTTCAATCATTCAAACTCCTCCTTTGTTATGGGGCAAAGCGCCAATCGACCTCGTGGATTGCAAGGTCGCGCTTCCAATCCGTCGGTTCCGGGAAGTCGGAGATGATCGTCGTCACCATTGAAAAGTCCGAGACCCGATACCGCTTTTGTTGATTGAACTGGGTATGGTCAACGAGCAAATAACACGTACGGCTCTGCTGCATGACCGCTTGTGACACCGTGGCGAGCCCGTACGCGTCGCACGTCAGCCCGAGCGTAGGGTCGACCCCTTCGACGGACAGGAAGGCGGCATCGAACACGTATGCCTTCAGCTGTTGTAACACTTGCTCACCGACCGTGACGAGATGTTTCGGGTCGATGGTGCCGCCGAGGAGCTGGACGTCACCCGTGAAGACACCTTTCGCCCGCTGTTCGAACAGGGCTTTCGCGACCATGAGCGACGGCGTGACGATCGTCAAATTCCGTCCACGCATCCGGGCCGCGACTTGCTCGGGCGCGACACCGTGACCGATATAGAGGAGCGCGTCATCTTCGACGAGTTGGAACGCCGTATAGGCGATGCGGCGAATCCCGTCCATATTGGAAATCATCATCGGTTGGAACGAGACGCTTTGATGCAAGACGGCGCCGCCGTAAACACGTTTAATCCGATGTTCTTTCTCGAGCTCCTCTAAATAACGACGAATCGACTCCCCCGAGACGTTCAATCGTTCAATCAATTCACTCGTCTTCACTTTTCCTTCCCGTTCAATCCACTCGACAATCTTTTGTTTACGTTCTTCTCCTATTAAAGACACAAGCCTGCCTCCTCCGCAATATTCGTTTCCTTTCTTAGTGTAGCGAACGGATGTAAATTTAACGTAAACGGAAGGTAAAGAACGGGCAAATCCAACATGTTTTTCGTGAATTTTCGTTAAAATCAACAGAAATCCACAAAAGAGCCAAGCTTGTTAAGCTTGGCTCTAAGAATCGAGGACACGAGAGATGGAGGTCATTGAACGATCCATCTCCGTATTCGCATTATTTTCGCTTTTGAAACAATGGCACTTTCGGCTCGGTCCCAGAACGAATGCGTTGCCAGTTCGAGCGGTGCTTGATGATGATGAACAAGGCGAGCGGAACGATGACGACGAGCGGTAACCAGTCTCTCGTCATCAATCCATATACGGTCACGGTCACGAGTCCGACTGCGGATGCCGCCATCGACGAGAGTGAGACCATCTTTGAAATCATAAGCGTCAATAGGAACGTCGAGACGACAACGAGGAAAAACCATGGGAACGCCGCTAGCAAGACGCCAGCGCTCGTCGCAACCGACTTGCCACCTTTGAATTTCGCAAAGATCGGGTACGAATGGCCGATGATGGCCGGGATTCCGGCTAAAAGCAAGCTCATGTCACTTCCGAACAGAAGCGGGAGCAATGCGGCGAGGAGCCCTTTCCCCATGTCCCCGAGCAAGACGAGCGTTCCGGCCCGTTTGCCGAGCACACGGAACGTGTTCGTCGTGCCCAAGTTGCCACTTCCATGCTCACGGACATCGACCCGGTATCCGAGTTTGCCGATGATGAGCGCGAACGGGACAGCCCCGAGTAAATAGCTAATCAATACAATGAAAATCTCTGTTAAATAAGGCATCGCAAATCCCCTTAGTCCATTAATTGCTTGAGGTATTCTTCGAACGGGACGTTCATCTGTTTGACGTTCGTCGCATGCTCTACCCCAATGTAACGTAAATGCCACGGCTCATACATATAACCCGTCTCATCTTCAAAAGCCCGCTGGTAACGGACGATGAATCCGAATTTGTGGGCGTTATCGGCAAGCCACTTGCCTTCTTTCGTCTGTTCGAGCCCTTGCGTCAATTGATAACCGACCGAGGCGCTCGACACATCAATCGCGAGTCCGGTCTGATGTTCCGAATGACCCGGCGGCGCTGAATACTTCATCGCTTGTTCTTTTCCATCGCGCGCGACATATGCATTAAATAGCTGGACTTGATAGTCGTAAGAACGAAAGGCGCTCGTACCTCTTAAATCAATCCCTGCCGTTTTCGCGGCAGTCATGAGAGCCTCGATGCCAGACGCCGCCTCTTGACGGAGCATGCGTCGGTCCCCTGTGGCCGAATCGACGAAGTCGATGTTCGGGGTCACGAGGTCTTGCGGTTTATAGTTACTCGGGAGCGCGATTTGTTTATTCACGAGAATGAGGGTATCGAGGGCCAAATTTGCTTGACCGTTCGTTTGCAGCGGCTCTTTCGGTACGAGTTCAACCGGAGGTGCCTCTTCTTCAGGCGTCGTTTCTGGTGTTTCCGCTGGCGGTTCCTCTTCGGTAGGCGGCTCTTCTGTCACTTCTGTATCTGGTGTATCAGATTCTTCATCGTTCGACTCCGGTGCTTCTACTGGAGGCGTCATTGGTTCTTCCTCCGTCACGACCGGCTCTTCCACCGGTTCATTCGTTGCGGGTTGTTCGCTGGTGGTACAGCCCACTAACGTGAGCGTCAAGGCGCAGCACACCATCCATTGCGATGGGTTTCGCATGCGATCTTCCCCTTTCTATATACAAAAAGTACCGTCAAGATATGATACCATACTGATGGTACAAAAGAACCACTGTTATGAGACGGGACTCATGACACGCATGTACATCTCGTGCCATTCCGGGAACTCACGGTCGAGACGGACGGGCTTGAAGTCGCCTTGTTTGACGACGACGTGTGTCGTTTTCGCGGTGCCGACCAAATGACCATCCTGGTCGGTCAATTCATAGCCGTAAACGGTACGAATTTTAGAATAACTGTCGACCCACACCCGGACGTTGACCGTGTCACCGAACGTCACGCTTTTCTTGTAGTCGACCGATACGTTCGTGACCGGCGAGACGAAGCCCGCCTGTTCCATGTCTTTATACTCGACGCCGAGTTCACGCAAGAGTTCGGTTCTTGCTATCTCTAAATAGACGAGATAGTTCGCATGGTAGACGATCCCCATCATATCAGTCTCTTGATAACGAACCGGAATTTGAATCGTATGCATTAAATCGTCCTCACTTTCCACATCATTATATTATAACTTGGTACTAATATCTACTACTAACAGTTGGTTGAAATCACTTTCTGACACGTCTTGGCCGACAAGTCGATACGACTGCCTTGCAATCGCCTCGTCGATGAGTGACAGGGCCATGCGGGCGTTCGGCCGTTCCATCTGCCTGATTCGATTCTCGATTTCGCTGCGGACGTCCTCGTCCATCACGTAGCCGAATTTCTCGGCGTAGCGGATTGCAATCTCGACAAGCTCGGCAATCGAATAGTCCTCGAAGTGAATGCTTCGTTTAATTCGACTGCTGAGCCCTGGATTCGATTCAATCAATCGACGCATCGGTGCCTCATAACCGGCTAGCACGACGACCAAGTTCTCCCCGTGTTTCGGCATCTCGTCCACGAGCGTGTCAATCGCCTCTTTGCCATAATCGTTCGGGCCCCCACTTAAACTATACGCCTCATCGATGAGCAACACACCACCGAGCGCGTCACGAATTGCGGCTTTTGTCTTCTGTGCCGTCTGACCGACGTATCCGCTGACGAGGTCGGCACGGCTGACAACTTTCAAATGGCCCCGCTTCAGATAGCCCGTCTTTTTAAGCAGCTGGGCGTACAGATGGGCGAACGTCGTCTTTCCGGTCCCGCTGTTGCCGACGAGTGTCGCGTGAAGTTCGACTGGCGCCGTCTTCAGTCCGAGCTCACGTCGGCGTTTTTGAACGGTGATGAGCGCCTCGATTTCCTGAAGCTGTCGTTTCGCTTCCGCCATGCCGACAAGGTCATCAACAGAAAGCGCACGGTCCTCTTCAGACTGAGGCTCAACGAAATCAAGTTCGGTCAATATCGCCATCTCATCAAGTGGTGCGTTCGCACCGAAGCGAGATCCTTTTTGGAACATCGCATCGAGCAAGATGTTATGAACCGTGCGCGCGTTCCCGAACGTCGCATCGACACGCTGTCGATCTAGTCTCGCAAGCAGCGCCCGTTTTGCTTCGGCCGTAAGGACGTAATTGTTGTCATCGGCCACTTTTTCACCGATCGCGATAAGCTCTTCGTCGGAATAGTTCGGGAGCTCGTAATGGTTGGAATCCGGGAATCGCGACCGCAGACCAGGGTTGGCGAGAAGGAAATGACGCATTTCTTCCGGATAACCGGCCAAGATGACGACGAACTTCCCGGCAAATTCACCGCTCGTCATTGCGGCGACGAGCGTGTCGATTGCGGCCTGTCCATAATCACTTCCGCTCGCGTCCTGGCGCTTCAGCGCGTACGCCTCATCGATGAACAAGACGCCACCTTCGGCTTCTTTCACTTTATTCATCACTTGTTCTTCCGTCTGTCCGACGAACGCACCGACAAGGCTCGAGCGATCGGCTTCAATGACGTCAGGACGGCTGAGAAGTCCGAGTTCAAAGTAAATCTCAGCCATCAACCGAGCGAGCGTCGTCTTGCCCGTCCCGGGATTCCCGGTGAAGACGAGATGGAGTGACGGTTGATGAATCGATGAGAAGCCGGCTTTTTCTCGCTCCTGTTGAAACAGTAAAAAGCGATACCACGATTTGACGCGGGCTTTGATGTCGGTCAAGCCGATCATCGTCTCCAACTTCTCAATGCCGCTCGACTTCGTCTCGCGTTTTTGTTCCGGGAGTAATCCGATAATCGTCCCGATTCTCGACTTTACGGTCGTGACGCGCTCATTGAAGCGACGGAACGCCTCGCGACTGAAATAGTTGCCTTGCATCGAAGCGAGAAGCGATGCCGTATCGTCCTCGAGCGCTGCGACTTCCTGTGTCGCGTCGACGACAGCGTCGGACAATTGCTCGAGCTGATGCTTGAATTCCGAGTCGCGTAAATCAGACTTCGCCCGTTCGACTTCCTCGTGAAGTTGGTCCAACTGATCGAGCAGGCTCGACGTCTTCGCCTCATAGTCGGTCAAAATCTGTACTTTCATGGACGCATAATCGGCCTCACGAAGTGTCGGCCATTCGATTTGGAGCGTCTGCCGGAATCGGCGTAACTTCTCGTTCAATTGGCTGACCCGGAGTTCTGCCGGTAAGGCGTGCATTGATTCTAGTTCTTTCATCCAACGGTTAAGGAGCGGGTCCATCGTGCCCGTCTCCCGAAACCGTCTCGTCGCGAGTAACGTCAACGTGCGAGCCAATTCGTCACGTTGTCCAGTGGCCCGCGACCAATGGGCGTAAGATAATAAAGCGGCCTCGTCGACGGTTTCGCCAGTCTCCCAACGCGATAAGTCCGCTTGTACCTGGTCCAAGTTGATTTGTTTCATTCCATTCTTCCTTTCAGACGACAAAGGAGCGGACGTCTCAGTCTGCTCCTAGCCGATTTATCGTGATTCAAAAGACGTCATGCGAATCGAGTGGAACAACTTCCCGTTATTACGCGATTCTGCGGCGAGCAAAATCCGCTCGTTCGCATCGATGTAGTACGTGACCGCTTCCTCGTTTCCTTCTTCACTGAAGATGGACGGATATTGTTCAATCCATTTAGCCGGGACCGATTCTGCCGTTTCCGTCTTGACGAACGCTTGCGCGGTACGACCGATAATCTCGACGTCTCCTTCACTCGAACCGAGCGAGCCGTCATCGAGCCATCTACGGATCTGTTCGTTCGTCGCTCGAGACAGGAACGGATGAGGTGCGACCGCGCCCGACGTCGTCTCTTGACGAATCGTCTCCTCACCTTCCGGATTTAATTCGCGGTAGATCGAGCCGTCCCATTCTGCTTTCGCTCCGACGTTCGGACCTGAGACGACTTCCGAAACGAAGTGTCCGTTTTCATCATATGTGACGAGGTAGTCGCGTACCTCTAGTGTCTCGCCTTCAGTCGGTAGCTTTTTCTCTTCATAGCCGATGATGACTGACGTGTAGAATGGCTCCGTGCGGTTCTCTCTGCCTTCGTCATCCGTAAAGTTGAATAATGAATAAAGGTTGTAGATGAGCAAGGCACCGATGATGAGAATGCCAGCCCCAATCACCCAGCTCAGACGTTTTTTCATTTGTTGTTTCATCTCATGCCCTCCCATTATGCTTCACTTACTATCCTACACTAGCGTGGAGGTCATGCAAAATATTTACGACCAAAAAAGGGTCTCGCATGGAGACCCTCATTTCATTATCCGAGCTTATCTTCTTCTTTTTTATACGCATCAATCCATTTGTCACGCTCATCCGGTTCATCCGACAAGTCTTTGAACAAGGCGATGATCATGAAGATGAGCACGAAAATGAACGGGAACGCCACTAGGATTGCGACGGCCTGCAACGCGCTCAGTCCACCAGCGTAAAGGAGCACGGCGGCAATCGAGGACTGAATGAAGCCCCACGTCAACTTGATGCGCATCGGGGGAATCAGCTTCCCGTTCGTCGTGAGCATCCCGAGCACGTACGTCGCCGAGTCGGCCGACGTGATGAAGAATGTAGAGATGAGGAAGATGGCGATGATGCTGAGCAACGTACCGAACCCTCCGAACGTCTCGAACAAGGCGAACAGTCCGACTTCCGTTCCAATCTCGTTGACGGCCGTAATCAGACTCTGTCCGCCGAACAAGTCCGCCCAGATCGCCGAACCGCCGAATACCGAGAACCAAAGCAGTCCGAACGAGGTCGGGACGAGCAAGATGCCGATGATGAATTCGCGAATCGTCCGCCCTTTCGAGACACGGGCGATGAACGTTCCGACGAACGGTGACCACGAGATCCACCATGCCCAATAGAAGATCGTCCAGCCGTTAATCCATTCGCGTTCGACCGGTTCGAGTGCGGCCGTCCGGAAACTCATCGACGACAACTGTTGGACGTACGTCCCAATCGTCTGGGTGAACAGGTCGAGAATGAACGCGCTCGGTCCGGCGATGAGTGTCGCCCCGAGCAAGACGATGGCGAGGAAGATGTTCGTATTACTTAAAATCCGAATCCCTTTCTCGAGGCCGGTCGAGGCGCTGATCATGTAGAGCACCGTCACGACAGCGATGATAATCAGTTGCGTCGAGAACGCGTTCGGTACGCTTGGAATCAAATAGTGAAGACCCCCTGCGATTTGCTGCGCCCCGAACCCGAGTGACGTCGCGACACCGAATGCCGTCGCGATGACCGCGAGGATGTCGACCGTCTGTTTAACAGGACGCTCATAACGATCATTCACGAGCGACCCGATTGTCTCTCCGATTGTCGCCGGACGTCCTTTTCTGAACGTCGAGTAGGCGATGGCGAGTGCGATCATCGCGTAAATCGCCCATGGATGGAAGCCCCAATGGAAGAACGCGTAGCGCATCGCGGTACGGGCGTCGCCTTCAAGAGTCGGCGATTCAAATGGCGGGCTGTGGAAGTGGAGGAGCGGCTCGGCCGCCCCCCAGAAGATGAGTCCGATTCCCATCCCGGCACTGAATAGCATGGCGAACCACGTCATGTAACCGAAGTCGGGACGATCCGTATCTTTTCCGAGCCGAATCGAGCCGAAGCGCGAAAAAATTAAAAAGACGGCAACGAGCAAAATTCCGGTCGCACTGAGCAAGTAAAACCAGCCCATGCCGTTCGAGAGCCATCCTTGAACGGTCGTCGTCACGTTCAATAGGCTGGCATTGCCAAGGAGGCGCTCCGGAAAGATTCCCCAAATCGTGAACAAGACCGTGATGATAGCTGAAACGATGAAAACGGTCGTCACTTGGCCTTTCCTTTTCATTAGTAGTCACTCCTATTCAATTTTCTTATTTTCATATACGTTTTCCACCGTAACATACTTTGTAAACCATCCACAACCGCTCGACCTGTATTAAATGAAACCAAAAAGAGTGACGGAACGTGAACGTCACTCAGGTGGTTTCGGCTCGAGCGAGACAATCAACGTCTCGTCAACGACATAATACGGGCGCTTCGGTAGCGTTTTCAAATAACCGCCTTCTCGTAGACGTGCCAAATCGAGTTGCATCGTCTGTTGAAACTTGCGGAGCGGTAATTTCTGTTCTTGTTCCATATACAGGTCGAGTGCCCGTTGGACTTGGTCCATCTCATAAACGATGTCCCGCTCCTCTTCTGGAACGATATAAAACGTCTCTTTCGACATGAAAAACCGCTGTCTCGGTTTGCCGGGCAGATGCCGCTTCAACCGCGTCATGTCGATTTCTTGTGTATCATCGAGTAAGACGGTCCGGTTGACCCCTTTCGGTAGCGTCTGTTCGTACTCATGAATCGCCTGTCTGAGTTCCGATAGCGTGATGTCGACGTCACGCTCTACGACCTCTTCCTTTTGCATCAAGCGTTGCCACCAGCTTTTCCCTGATTTCGTCTGTCGCTCCATACACTCCCCCCTCTCCTCATCCTGTTCCCGATATCGATGGGCCTCTCACCTTAATTCCGCACATTCACAAAAAAAACCTTCCTTTTTTCAAAGGAAGGTCAACATGTTTACTTCAATTTGTCACGAAGAACCATCTGTAGGATGCCGCCGTGACGGTAGTAGTCGATTTCAATCTCAGAGTCGAACCGAGCGATGACTTTGAACTCGGTCACCGTGCCGTTCTCATGCGTTGCTTTGACGTTCAAGATATCACGTGGGCGGACCGACTCGTCGACTTGGATGTCAATCGCTTCTTCGCCTGTGAGTCCGAGAGAGTCGGCTGACTCCCCGTCCATGAACTGGAGTGGCAATACGCCCATCATGACGAGGTTCGAGCGGTGAATCCGTTCGAAGCTTTGCGCAATGACGGCACGGATGCCGAGCAGGTTCGTTCCTTTGGCTGCCCAGTCACGCGACGAGCCCATGCCGTAGTCGTTTCCAGCGAAGACGACGAGGCCTGTGCCTTGCTCTTTATACTTCATGGCCGCATCGTACATCGGCATGATCTCGCCAGTCGGCCAGTACGTCGTGAAGCCGCCTTCCGTGCCCGGTGCGACTTGGTTACGAATGCGAATGTTCGCGAACGTACCGCGCATCATGACTTCGTGGTTCCCGCGGCGTGAGCCGTACGAGTTGAAGTCGAGCGGTGCGACACCTTTCGATTGAAGATATTGGCCGGCTGGTGTCGTTTTCGAGAACGCGCCGGCTGGTGAGATGTGATCGGTCGTGACCGAGTCAGCAAACTTCCCGATGACGCGGAGTCCGTTCAACGCGTGGACTTCTCCCGCTTCCGGCTCGAGATTCTCGAAGAACGGCGGGTTTTGAATATAAGTCGATTCGTCCGAGAAGTCATACAAGTTGCCTTCTGGCACATCGAGGGCGTTCCAACGCTCGTTTCCTGTGAACACTGTGTCGTACTCTTTCCGGAACGCTTCTGGTGAGACGACGTCTTGAACGACCATCTTGATTTCATCGTTTGATGGCCAGATGTCTTTGAAGAAGACCTCGTTGCCATCTTTGTCTGTTCCGAACGACTCGTTCATGATGTCGAAGTTGACCGATCCAGCGAGCGCGTACGCGACGACGAGTGGCGGTGACGCCAAGAAGTTCGCTTTGACGAGCGGGTGGACGCGGCCTTCGAAGTTACGGTTCCCTGAGAGGACCGATGAGACGAGCAAATCATTCGATGTGATTGCGTCTTCGACTTCGCGGTCGAGTGGACCCGAGTTTCCGATACATGTCGTACATCCGTAACCGACGGTGTTGAAACCGAGTTGGTCGAGGTACGGCGTGAGGCCGGCTTTGTCGAGGTAGTCGGTAACGACTTTCGAGCCAGGTGCGAGCGACGTCTTCACGAATTTTGGAACCGTGAGACCGCGTTCGACGGCTTTCTTCGCAACAAGTCCTGCCCCAACCATGACGTATGGGTTAGACGTGTTCGTACAGCTTGTGATGGCTGCGATCGCGACGTCACCCGTACGCATGTCGACAGCGCCATCTGCGTAGTTGATAGCTGCCGTCTTCTCAAGCTCAGCTTTTTCAAGACCGAAGCCGCTGTGTCCGGCTGGTGCCGTCACACTGTCGACGAATGCCGTCTGAAGGTCTGATAAGTTGATGCGGTCTTGTGGACGTTTCGGTCCAGCAAGCGACGGCTCTACTTTCGACAAGTCGAGCGTGAGCGTCTTCGTGAACGACGGATCGGCTTGATCCGGTGTATAGAACAAGTCGTTCGCTTTTGAGTACGCTTCGACGAGGTCGATCAATTCTTCTGGGCGACCCGTTGTGCGCATGTAGTTGAGCGTCTCGGTGTCGACCGGGAAGAAGCCACACGTCGCACCATATTCAGGCGCCATGTTGGCGATGGTCGCCCGGTCTGAGAGCGGCATCGTGTGAAGCGATGGACCGAAGAACTCGACGAACTTGCCGACGACTTTCTCGTTCCGGAGCATTTCTGTGACGACGAGCGCGACGTCGGTCGCCGTGACACCTGGGTTGACTTCTCCGATGATTTTGACGCCGACGACGTCCGGTACCGGGAAGTATGACGGTTGACCGAGCATGCTCGCTTCGGCTTCAATCCCACCGACACCCCAACCGAGGACACCGAGACCGTTAATCATCGTCGTGTGCGAATCCGTTCCGACGAGTGAATCCGGATACGCGACGTTGCCCGTTCCGTCATTCTTCTCGAGGACGACCGACGCCAAGTACTCCAAGTTGACTTGGTGGACGATTCCGGTCGCTGGTGGAACGGCACGATAGTTGTCGAACGCCGTTTGAGCCCAACGTAAGAACTTGTAGCGCTCTTCGTTCCGCTCGAACTCGATGTCCATGTTTTTCATGAGTGCGCCGGCGAAACCATACGCATCGACTTGGACCGAGTGGTCGACGACGAGGTCGACCGGGATTTCCGGGTTAATCTTGTTCGGGTCTCCCCCAAGGTCAGCCATCGCTTTACGGAGTGAGGCGAGGTCGACGACGGTCGGGACGCCTGTGAAGTCCTGAAGGACGACGCGGGCCGGTTTGAACGGGACGTCGATATCTTTCGACACCTCGGCTGTACCCCATTTAGCCAAGTTCTCGACGTGCTCTTTCGTGATGCCACGGCCATCTTGTTGGCGCAGCACCGATTCGAGCAAGACACGAATCGAATATGGAAGACGACTGAGTTCAGTCACTCCATCTTCTTCAAGTTTTCTAAGTCGGTAATAGTCATACGCTTGCCCGTTCACCTCGAACTTCGTCCGCGATGAAAAAGCGTCTAACACGTTCGTTTGTTCCATACGATTTCCCCCTTTTTGAAAGCGGCGACGTCGGCAGTTGCCGTAATCGCTTACTTATCACATGTTTATCATAATACAACTATAGCGTGACGTAAAATACATTCCGTCACAAATTAGTCATAAGTAAAACTTATCAAAATTCCATTTTCGGTTG